>CAYVAS010000013.1:0-50255 GCA_964449375.1 uncultured Iamiaceae bacterium
CGGATCACGTACCAGCTCGACGCGCCCATGGCCTTGAGCAGGCCGATCTGGCGGGTGCGCTGCACGATCAGCACGGTGAAGAACGCGCCCACCACCAGCGCCGAGATCACCAGTAGGAACCCGCGGATGAGGGTCATGGTGGACTGCTGGGCGCTGAACCCGGGCGAGCCGTCGTAGGCCTCGGTCTTGGTGTCGATCTCGGTTCCGGTCTCCGCGGCGACCTTCGCGACCGCGTCGGTCTCACCGTCGTCCAGGCGCAGTGCCACCGCCGAGAAACGACCGCCCGGATCCGAGCCGTACAGGAGCTGTTGCCAGGTCGCCAACGGCGTGAACGCGATCGGGGCGTGCCCGTAGGAGCCGGTGTCGGCGAAGGCCACCACCGGCAGGGTCGTCCCCGAGCCGGTGAAGGTGTAGCGGTCGCCGACGGCCACCCCGTCGGCGGCGAGTTCGTCGGAGACCACCAGTCCGGGCCCCTCGGCCAGCGCGTCGCGGACCTCGGAGCTGGTGACCAGGAAGCTGTCGGGCTCCACGCCGAACAGGGCGATGTCCAGGTCGACGGTCTCGTCGTCGGACTTGGCGTTCGAGAACGACACGCCGAGGGGCGCGGCCTCCGCGTCGGGCAGGTCCCGGTAGGCGTCGAGGGTCTCGTCACGGACCACCGAGCGGTTGAACGTGGACTTGGCGCCCTCCTCGAAGGCGAGGTGGTCCAGGGGCAGGGCCCGCAGGCCGGAGATCCCATCGGTCACCAGACCGTTGGCGAGGCCGCCCAGCACGGTGGTCAACAGGGCCACCAGGACCACGACCAGGCCGACGAGGATGAAACGCCCCCCGGATCGGCGGAGGTCTCTCAGTGCGATGAACACGGTCCGGACCGGATCGGCAGGGAACGGGGGAGCGCCGGCACCGGCGAAGCGTGCGGCACGGTGGGCTCAACCTATCGACCACCGTCGTGAGCGGCAATCGAGGCGGGCGCCCCGCCGGTCAGAACTGGTGGATCCGGTGACCCAGGACCGCGCCCAGCGCGGTGGTGCCCGCGTCGACGCGCCCCGGCGCGGCCCCGACGATGCCACGGAGTTGGCCCAGGGTCACCAGCCGCAGATACAGCGCCTTGTCGACCGCCTCGGCCAGGGTCGGCCGATCCACCACGGCGCCCACGTCGGCGAGGGTGCGTGCCGGGGAGGTGACCGGCAACCCGCGCCGCACCGCGAGCTGGGTGGCCTGCAGGTCGGTGCGCACGTGCACGCACACACCGGCGGGAGCGGCGCCGGCCAGGGCGGCCGTGGTGATCTCGACGGGCGGGTCGGTGTCGGTCAGGTCCCAGAGCCACAGCGCCGCCCGGTCCGAGGCGCCCACGATCCCTCCCACGGCCAGGCATGCGGCCAGCAGCCGGCGTCGGGGCGTGAGCACCGTGGCCGCGGTGCGGTAGACCCCGTCGTGGATCCGGATCAGCGCGTGGCGGCGTTCGAGCGCGTCGATCTGTGCCCGGGTGAACCCGGCGGCCACCAACTGGCCGACCGAGGCCAGTCCCAGCGCCGCGGGCGGCGCGGGTCCTTCGCGCACCGCGGCGGACGTTGGCGGCGGGGGCGAAGACGGTTCGGGGACACGCGTGGGAATCGACATGGGCAGGGTCGTACCCCGCCCGAGCCGATCTCAATCAGCGCGCTCGTACAGGGCGGCTCCCGGAGGACCGCCGGCCCGAGGCGGGGCGCCTACTTGGAGTAGTCGTAGAAGCCCGAGCCGGTCTTGCGACCCAGGTGCCCGGCGGTGACCATGCGACGCAGCAGCGGCACCGCGGCGTAGTGCGGGTCACGGTACTCCTCGTAGAGCGCGTCCAGGATCGCCAGCGACGTGTCCAGGCCGACCAGGTCCAGCAGCGCCAGGGGACCCATGGGGAAGTTGCAGCCACCCATCATCGCCTCGTCGATGTGGTCCCGCGAGGCGGTGCCGTTCTCGAGCATGCGCACCGCGTTGTTCAGGTAGGGGAACAGCAGGTGGTTGACGATGAACCCGGCGCGGTCCTCGACCTCCACGGGGTTCTTGCCGCACGATTCGGCGAATTCGGTGGCCGCGGCGACGGTGGCGTCCGAGGCGGTGCGGGGCCGGATGATCTCCACCAGCTTCATGGCGGGCGCCGGGTTGAAGAAGTGGATCCCGCACACCGCGTCGGCCCGGCCGGTGGACACCGCCAGCTCCACCACCGGCAGCGTCGAGGTGTTCGTGGCCAGGATCGCCCCGGCCTTCACGATCCCGTCGAGCTCGGCGAACAGCGCCTTCTTGACGTCCAGGTCCTCGACGACCGATTCGATCACCAGGTCGCACTCGGCCAGCGCGCCCAGGTCCGCCACGGCACTCACCCGGCCCAGCACCTCGTCACGGGTGGCCTCCTCCAGCCGCCCCTTGGAGACCTGGCGGTCCAGCGACTTGGTCAGCGACGCGACCATCGCGTCCGCGGACTCCTGCTTGCGGGACCGCAGGGTCACCTGGTAGCCGGACTTGGCCGCCACCTCGGCGATGCCGGACCCCATGATCCCTGAACCGATGATGCCGACGTGTTTGATCGAAGTTGCCATCGCAGCAGGCTAGGTCGTCCGGACCGGCACGGGGCAAGCGGTCCGGGCCGTCCGCGCCCCGGCGCGTCCCGGCCCCGTGGGAGCGCGGCGGCACATGGGCCCGGAGGTCTCGGGTAGCGTCGGAGGTGATGACCGGAACCCTCGCGCTGGTGGGCGGTGACCCCTTCTCGGACACCTGCACCTTCAACCGTGACCTGGCCGAGGCGGTGGGCGCGCGCGAGGTGGTGATCGTGCCGACCGCTGCGGCCTTCGAGCACGCGGAACGCTGGATCGAACAGGCCACCGCGCATTTCGGGGCCTTCGACGTCTCGGTCGAGGCGCCGCCGGTACTGACCCGCGCCGACGCGATGACCCAGTCCCACGCGGCGGTCGTGCGCGACGCGGCCCTGCTCTACCTGGTGGGTCCCTCGGCCCTGCACGCCCGCCCGACCCTGCAGGACACCCCGGTGTGGGACGCGCTGGTCGAAGCCTGGAACGAGGGCGCCACCGTGATCGGCTCCGACGGGGGAGCCCAGATCCTGGGTGACCCCATGGTGGACGACCGGGGTGGGGCCTTCACCGTGGGCCTGGGCCTGATCGAGCGGCTCGCGGTGGTGACCCGGCACGACCATTGGAGCGACGAGGCCCTGCAGCGGCTCCACCAGATGACCAATCCCGACGTGGTCGTGCTGGGCCTGGACGAGGCCACCGCCGCCATCCGGGCGCCGGAGGGCACCTGGACCGCGGCCGGAGCCGGCGAGGTGCACGTGCGCCTCGGGGCCGAGCCCGTCGAGTTGTCCTCGCTCATCCGCTGAGGGCGGTCCCGTCGGGGGTCCCGATCCCTCCCGGTCCGGCCCGCCGAGGTCAGGATTCGGTGATGGTCACCGACTCCACGACGACCTCGGGGTCGGGTTCGCCTTCGCCCGTGTCGTCCACGGTCGTGGTGGCCACGATCTGCTCGAGGATCTCCAGGCCTTCGGTCACCTCGCCGAACACCACGTAGGAACCCTGGGCGTCCAGGTTGGCGCCGCCCGGCCCGGTCACGAAGAAGAACTGGGCGCCCGCGCCGTTGGGACCCGGGGTGCGGGCCATGACCAGGTCGCCGGGCTGGTAGGTGTAGCCGCCGCGGGTGGCGTCGGCGCTGAACTCGCCTTCGTCCAGGAGCTGGTAGCCCGGGCCCGGGTCCGACGTGGACTGGGTGTGGGGGGAGCCACCCTGGATGATGTCGATCTGGTCGTTGACCCGGAACAGCTCGGTGCCGTCGTAGTACCGGTTGCGGGCCAGGAACACGAAGTTGTTGGCGGTCCCCGGCGTGTTCTCGGTGTCGAGTTCCACGACCACGGTGCCCGCGGTGGTCTCGAAGGTCGCGGTGTAGGTCTTGCCCGGTTCCAGACAGTTCTCGGGCGCCGCGTCGAAGTCCAGGACCGGTTCGTCGGTGCCTTCGGCGGGCGGGCAGGCGGTGGTGCCGTAGGTGAACTCGGTCGGTGACAGGTCCGGCGCGGCCGTCGACGGGGCGGTCTGCGGTGCGGTGGAGGACGTGGTGTCCGAAGCGGTGCTGTCCGAATCGTCCGAACCCAGGTAGATCAGGCCGACGATGACGGCCACGGCCGCCACGGCGACGGCGAAGCCGACCACCGTGCGACGTCGCGACTCCTGTTTCTCCTGGACGGCCTCGGCCTCACGCTTGGCCGCCCGGTTGGCCTTCTGACGTTCGCGCTTTTCGGTACCCATCGCCGGTGGACGATACCAAGGCCGGGCGCGCCACCACGACCCCCGCCTCGGGCTGGTGCACCGGGTTCGCCGACACGGCCGCGCGACGATGTGCCAAGATCGACCCGCCCGGTCCGCACGATCCGGTGCCGCAGCGACCCCGAACGGGTCGAGGTGCGCCGAGCCCGGACGTGTCACCCCAGATCCGGCGAGAGGAGTTGGTCGGCATGGACGGTTCGTCCGGTCAGACCCCAACATCGTCCAACGACGTGACACAGGCCGAGGAGGCCGACGACGCGGCGTTCTCCCAGATCGTGGGCGCACGCCTGCGCGCGGTCCGCCGCCAGCGCGGGATGTCCCTGGCCGATGTGGAGGAACGCTCCCAGGGACGCTGGAGCGCGTCGGCGCTGGGTGCCTACGAACGCGGGTTCCGCAACATCACCGTGCCCCGACTGCGGGCGCTCGCCGAGTTCTACGGCGTACCCATGGCGATGCTGCTGGGTGAGCCGGTCGCCGACGCCGCTCCCCTGGACCCCCAGGCGATCGTGCTGGACCTCGAGGCCTTGCGCCGCAACGCGGCGGACCTGCCCATCATGCGCTTCGTGAACTCGATCGTGGTCGCCCGCGGCGACTTCAACGGGCGGGTCCTGTCACTGCGCAGCGACGACCTGCGGGCCCTGTGTGTGCTGGTCGGCGCCGACTCGGTGGGCGAAGGGGTCCAGACCCTGCGGGACCTCGGCGTCCTCATCGGCATGCCCGAGCCCGACACCGGCCCGGGCGGCGAAGCCGACCCCCGCGCCGACCCGCGGGGTGGGCCCGAGCGCCGGGGCGGCCCCGAACGCGCCTGAGCCCCGATCCGGGCCGGGTTGGAGGCCGGCGGTACGGTGGGCGCCGTGGCCTTTCTCGTCCAGAAGTTCGGGGGCTCGTCGGTGGCGGACCCCGACCGCATCCGCAACGTCGCCGACTACGTCGCGCGCCGGTACCGGCGCGGCGACGACCTGGTGCTGGTGGTCAGCGCCATGGGCAACGAGACCGACGAGCTGCTGCGCCTCGCCGCGGCGGTGTCCGACACCCGTCCGGGCCGCGAGATGGACATGCTGGTCACCACCGGCGAACGCAAGGCGACCGCGCTGGTGTGCATGGCGCTGCACGACCTGGGGGTCCCGGCCGATTCGTTCACCGGGTCCCAGGCCGGGTTCCTGACCGACACCAACCACACGAACGCCAAGATCCTCGAGGTGCGCCCCGAACGGGTGCTCGACAGCGTCCAGAAGCGTCGGGTGGCCGTGGTGGGCGGCTCCCAGGGGGTCTCCACCGAGCACAACATCACGTTTCTGGGGCGGGGCGGCTCCGACACCACCGCGGTGGCTCTGGCTCACGCGCTGGAGGCGGACGCGTGCGAGCTCTACACCGACGTGCCCGGGGTGTTCACCGCCGATCCCCGGGTGGTGTCCGACGCCCACCGCATGGAGTCGGTGTCCTTCGACGAGATGCTCGAGATGTGCGCTTCGGGTTGTCCCAAACCGGCCATGCGCTCGGTCGAGTTCGCCCGCACCTGGGACGTTCCGCTGCACGTCCGCTCCAGCTTCACCTGGGAACCCGGAACCTGGATCACCGAGGAGGATCCCGCCATGGAAGATGCGATCGTCTCCGCCGTCACCCACGAAGAATCCGAGGCCAAGGTGACCGTCACCGGCGTGCCGGACCGGCCCGGTATCGCCGCGACGCTGTTCCGGCGTCTCGCGGAGGTCGACGTGAACCTGGACATGATCGTCCAGAACGTGTCGGTCAACGGCGTGACCGACATCTCCTTCACCGTGCCCCAGCCCGACCTGGACACGGCCCGGAGGATCTGTGAGGACTACGTGGCCGACATCGAGGCCGCCGGAGTGGTCGCCACCGACACGATCGGCAAGGTCAGCCTGGTGGGCGCGGGCATGAAGACCTCACCGGGCGTGGCGGCCAAGGTGTTCGAGACCCTCGCCGAGAACGACATCAACATCGAGATGATCTCGACCTCGGCGATCCGGATCTCCTGCGTGGTGCCCGAACCCCAGGTCGAGCGTGCCGTGGAGGTCCTCCACGCCGCGTTCGGTCTGGGCAACTGACCCGCGGGGCCGCACTCACACGGCCCGATCCGGTGGCCCGCGGCGGCCCCGGGCGGGTGAACCGGAGGTGGCCGGCGGGCCGCGGCCCGGTACCCTGGGACGACATGCGTATCGGAATCGTCGGAGCAACCGGTCAGGTGGGCGGGGTCATGCGGAAGATCCTCACCGAACGCCGCTTTCCCGCGGACGAGGTCCGCCTGTTCGCGTCGGCCCGGTCGGCGGGACGGACCCTGGACTACGGCGAGGACTCCATCGTCGTCGAGGACGCCGCCACCGCGGACTTCTCCGGGCTCGACCTGGTCCTGCTCTCCGCCGGAGGTGCCACCTCCAGAGAGCTGGGTCCGGCGATCGCCGAGACCGGCGCGGTGGTGATCGACAACTCCTCGGCGTGGCGCCAGGACCCCGAGGTGCCCCTGGTGGTCGCCGAGGTCAACCCCGAAGCCGCCGCGACCCGTCCCAAGGGCATCATCGCCAACCCCAACTGCACCACGATGGCCGCCATGCCGGTGCTGGCCCCGCTGCACCGGGCCGCCGGGCTGACCAGGCTCGTGGTGAGCACCTACCAGGCGGTGTCCGGAGGTGGCCTCGCCGGGGTCGACGAGCTCGACACCCAGATCCGCAAGGGCGCCGACCAGGCCCGTGAGCTCACCTACGACGGCGGCGCGGTGGACCTGGGCGAGCCCACCAAGTTCGATCGGCCGATCGCGTTCAACGTGGTGGCCCTGGCCGGTTCGATCGTCGACGACGGCGCCGGTGAGACCGACGAGGAGCACAAGCTGCGGAACGAGTCCCGCAAGATCCTGGGCATCCCCGACCTGGCCGTGTCGGGCACCTGCGTGCGCGTGCCGGTGTTCACCGGCCACGCCCTGTCGATCAACGCCACCTTCGACCGGGCGATCTCGCCCGGCGAGGCGACCGAGCTGCTGGCCGATGCGCCCGGGGTTGTGCTCTCGGAGCTGCCGAACCCGCTCGAGGCGGCAGGCCGGGACCCCAGCTTCGTGGGCCGGATCCGCGCGGATTCCACCGTGCCCGACGGTCGCGGCCTGGCCCTGTTCGTGGTGGGCGACAACCTGCGCAAGGGTGCGGCGCTCAATGCCGTGCAGATCGCCGAACTGGTGGCCGCCGCCTGATCCGGACCCACCGGCCCTTGGTGAGGGGATCGAAAATCGCTCCGCACGCCAGGTTCCAGAACCTCTATTCTCCAGCGGAATGAGCGGCGCCGGGGCGCACCTGCCCGACGACGACCTCGAACCGGCCGCGGGTGACGGGCCCCCGTCGGGGGACCCCGAGGACCGCCGGGCCCGCCTGCGCGCCGCCGCGTACCAGGCCGAGCTGCTCACCGGCCGCCGGGAGCGGACCCGGACCGAGGCCAAACGCAACATCATCATCCGCATCGGGCTCATCGCGGTCGGCGGGACGGTGTTTCTGACCGGACTGGCGATGCTGGTGCTGCCCGGCCCCGGCATCGTCGTGGCTCTGGTGGGCCTGGGCATCCTGGCCCGGGAGTTCACCTGGGCCGACAACCTGATGCGCACCCTGCGACAGAAGAGCCGCGTGGACGAGGTGGGCAAGCTGCCCCTGTGGGTCCAGGTGCTCATGGGCCTGATCTCGCTCGCCGCGGTGATCGCCTCGGTGCTCTGGGTGCTGTTCCTACGCTGAACGCGTCCTTCTTCACCGATGACCCACGGGGCGGTCGATCCCCTCGACGGGGGCCGCCACGGGCACCGGGTCGCGCCGCCCCCGCACCTTGCGGGGCTCGTCGATGCGCCAGTGGGCGGCTTCGCCCGGCCCGGCGGCGTCCACCGCGGCCTGGTCGGCGAGCACCCGTCGGGGCGTGTTCTTGGCGACGTCGGTGAGCCGGGCCGCGACGTTCACCATGTCGCCGATGACGCTGTACTCGTAGCGGCGCGGCGCGCCGACGTGACCGGCGGTCACGGTGCCGGTGGACACCCCCACCCCGAAATCGAGTTCGGGCACCTCCCGGGCCAGGGCGACCGCCACGCTGCGGGCCGCGGCGAGCGCCGCACCGGGGTGGTCCTCGATCCGTTCGGGCGTGCCGAACACCGCCATCGCGGCGTCGCCGATGAACTTGTTGATCCAGCCGTGGTGGTCGTCGACCACGTCCACGACCACCGCAAAGAGCCGGTTCAACAGGCTCAGCACCTCGCGGGGCGGCAGACGTTCGGCGAGCCCGGTGGATCCCACCACGTCGACGAAGAGCACCGTGGCCTGGCGGGTCTCGCCGCGCAGGTCGATACCCCGCTCCAGCGCGGTGCGCGCCACGCCGGTGCCCACGTGCTGACCGAACAGGTCGCGCAGCGCCTCACGTTCGCGCAGTCCCGCGGCCATGCGGTTGAACCCGGACTGCAGACGGCCCACCTCGGTGGAGGAGTCCACGGTCACGGTGACGTCCAGGTCGCCCTCGGCGACCCTGGCCATGGCTCGCCGGACCGAACGCACCGGCCGGGCGACCGACCGGGCGCCCAGCAACGTGATGACGAAGCCCACGACCAGCGCGGTGCCGCCCAGCATCACCATCGCGACGGCGAGCTGGGTCCGGGATCCTTCGCCGGTGATGAGAAAGCCGATGCCGGCGGCCAGGACGCCCATGATCGGCACGGCGGTACCCATGGTCCAGCTCAGCAGCATGCGCGAGGTGACCCCGGCGGCGTGGCGGGACGGCTCGGGGTCGTACTCCAGCGCCCGGGTGACCACCGGACGGGTGATGCGTTCGGCCAGCAGGAACGTCAGGGTGACCGTGGTCAGCCCGCCACCGATGACCGTCATCGCCACCCGGGCGATCAGGGCGGGTTCGAGGATCCCGTTGATCACGGTGAAGCCGACCGCGGCGACCCCCCACAGGGTCCCCTGGATGATCATCAGCCGCCGAGGCGCCGACAACGTGCGGTCGACCTCGACCGGGGTGGGGGCCCGGTCCTCGATCAGCCACTGCTCGTAGGCCCTGAGGCTGATGCGGCCCCACACCGCGCCCACCTGGGTGGCCACGACCGCGTAGGTCACCGCGGCGATCGCGTTCCAGCGCACCAGATCCCCGCCGTTGGCGATCGACGAGGTGGGAAGCAGCCAGACGCTGAAGGCGAACACGATCACCGCGCCGCCCAGATTCGCCAGTGCCAGCGCGACGGTCAGGATCGCCCGGGACCGGTAGACGAGCGAGGCGCCCGAGCGTCGCCGGGCCCGGCGCGGCCGACGGGTCCGACCGGTGCCCTCGGCGGTTCGCCGCCCACGTGGCCGGCGCCGCCGGATCCGGCCCGGCGTCGGGTTCACCTCGGATTCGGTGGGAGGCATGGTGGTCGGGTCCGCTTCTGTCGACCGGGGCAGGAGAGGCCTCCGCCGGGGCGCGATCCAACGTAGCCGCCTTCGAAGCGGCGCCGCGGGGCCCGGCCACCGCCGCGGGGTGGTGCGCTAGTTTGGTGCCGACGTCACGGCGAGCCGGCGGAGGTGACCGGTGTCTGCATCCGAACTGTCCAGGCGAGCGGTGATCAAGGCCGGACTGGCGGCGGCGGCCCTGCCGGCCCTGGGCGTCGCGTGTTCCTCGGGTTCGTCGTCGTCGACGTCGACCACGGCCGTACCGCCCACCACCGCGGACCCGATGGCCGATCTGCTCGACGCGGCCCGGGAAGACGGCGAACTCAACCTCATCGCCATCTCCGACTCCGACCAGTCGGCCTACAAGCCGCTGCTCGAGGGGTTCCGGTCCTATTCGGGGTTGGACGTGCACCTGGATCTTCCCCAGGCGGGTTCGGGGATCGAGATCGACGCGGTCCGGGACCGGGCCGGCCAGCCCGACCAGCCCGACGTGATCGACGTGGGCATGACCCACGCCGTCCAGGCGGCAGCCGACGGGCTGCTGGTGCAGTCGATCCGCGGCGAATGGGTCGACATCCCCAGCGCCGCCAAGGACTCCCACGGGCTGTGGCTGTCGAACTACTACGGGATGGTGGGCATCGCCTCGAATCCGGCCCTGCTCGAGGGCGCCGACCCGCCCGCGTCGCCCGAGGATCTGCGCAACCTCCCCGAGGGGGTCACGATGGCCTTCCCCGGCGACCCCCGCACCACCGCGGACGCCGGCGCGCTGGCCTCGGCGGTGGCCTTCGCCGCGGTGTGGTGTGTGGGCCTCGCCGTGGGAGGGACCTTCGACGACATCGGCCCGGGGATCGACTTCTTCGCGGAGCTGGCCGACGAGGGCATCTTCGATCCGGGGGCCCTGGGCATCACCGGGACCCTGGCCGGCGGGGACGTGGCGGTCACGATGCTCAACAACTTCGAGCTCGCCGAGGCCGCGGCACTGATGCGAACAAGCAGCGCCGAGGCCGAACCGGCCTTCGAGATCATCGAGGCCGACCTGGTCTTTCCCAGCTACTACGCCCAGTGCGCGGTCAAGGATTCTCCCCACCCGGACGCCGCGCAGCTCTGGCTCGCGTACCTGATCTCGGACCAGGGCGCGAAGCTGTTTCTGGAGGGCGGGGCGATCCCCACCCGGTTCCCGGTCCTCTACGACGAGGGCGTCCTTACCGACGACGACCTGGGCCGGGTCGGCGACCTGGGACTCACCGCGGCGCGCATCGCCCGGTTCGAGGTGCCCGAACCCACCCAGATCCAGGCCGCCCAGGACCTGGTGAACGAACGGTGGGGCCCCGATGTGCGCGGCGAGGACGCCTGAGCCCGACGCACCCCCGACGCCCGGCCTGACCCGGCGGGTCGTGCTGGTAGACAGGGGCGACTCGTTACGTCCTGGAGGCATGCATGAGTTCGGACTACCCCTATGCGGACCGGTTCCCCGTCAACCGGACCTTTCCCGAGGCCGGGCGGCCCCGCATCGACATCATCGACGAGCTGCGCACCATGGCCAGCGAGGAGGACGCGGCCTGGGAGGGCGGCAAGTGCTCGGGCACGATGTACTGCGGGGACCACAGCCACTACGACTTTCTGACCGAGGCCTTCGGCCTGTACGCGCACATGAACGCGCTGCAGCGCGACATGTGCCCGTCCGCGACCCGCTTCGAGGGTGAGATCATCGCGATGACCCTCGACCTGTTCAACGCCTCGGCCCGCACCGAGGGTGAGCCGGTGGGGATGGTGACCTCCGGGGGGACCGCCTCGATCACCCACGCCATGCTCGCCTACCGCGAGCACGCCGCCCAGACCCGGGGGATCCGGCACCCCAACGTGGTCAAGCCCGAGACCGCGCATCCGGCCTTCGACAAGGCCTGCCACCTGTTCGGCATCGAGCTGCGGGTCGCCCCCATCGACCTGGACTCGGGTCAGGTGATCGTGGACGAGCTGGCGAAGTTGATCGACGACGACACCGTCGCGATCGTGGGCTCGGCGTGCAACTACGGCTACGGCATCGTGGATCCGATCGGCGAACTGGGTGCACTGGCCGTGGAGCGGGGCGTGGGTCTGCACGTGGACTGCTGCCTGGGCGGGTTCATCCTGCCCTTCGGCCAGCAGCTCGGCTACGACATCGAAGACTTCGACTTCCGGGTTCCCGGGGTCACCTCGATCTCGGCGGACACCCACAAGTACGGCTATTCGCTCAAGGGCACCTCGGTGGTGATGTTCGCGGACAAGGCGCTGCGGAACTCCCAGTACTTCTTCCTGACCGGATGGAGTGGCGGCAAGTACACCTCTCCGGGCATGGACGGATCCCGGTCGGTGGGCCTGCTTGCGGCGACCTGGGCGTCGATGGTGTCGCTGGGTCGTGGCGGCTACCTGGGCTACGCCGAGCAGATCTTCGCCACGTCCGAGCAGATGCAGGCTGCGGTGCGTTCGCATCCGGAGCTGCGGATCATCGGGGCCCCGACGTTCCTGTTCAGCTTCACCTCCGATGCCTTCGACGTGTACATCATCAACGACCGGATGCGCGAGAAGGGCTGGCGGTTCAACGGCCAGCAGTACCCCAACGCGTTGCACATGTGCGTGACCCGGCCCCAGACCGAACCCGGCGTGGCCGAGCTGTTCGCCGAGGATCTGGCCGAGGCGGTGGCCTACGCACGGGAGCACCCGGACGAGACGCCGTTCTCGGGCGCGGTGTACGGCGGGGTCGCGGGCGGGCTGACCGACGAGGCCGACGAGTTCATCCGCACCGTCATGGCCCAGATGCTCGACACCCAACAGGGCCTGCCCCCGGCCTGAACGCGCCCTCCGGTCCGAGCGCGCCCTCCCCACACGAAATTCGGAGCGAAAAGGTTGCCATGCAACCTTTTCGCTCCGAATTTCAGGAGTGGGGCGGGTGCCGGGGGCCGACGCGGACGCCGGGCGGGGGATCGTCGGGCGGGGGGACCTCGACCATCGCCTCTTCCACGTCGTCGAACTCGGTGCGCAGCGCCTTGGACATCACTGCGTGCATGTCGTACAGCGCGGTGATGTAGGTGAACTCGAGGATCTCCTCGTCGCTGAGGTGCTCCTGCAACACCTCGAACACCCCGTCGGCGACGCGGCCACCGTCGTACACCAGCGCGTCGGTGTAGGCCAGCAGCGCCCGTTCCAGGCGCGAATAACACTCGGCGACCTGCCAGTGGCCGATCGCCTCGATCTGTTCCTCGGGCACCCCCGCGGATCGGGCCGACTTGCAGTGCTGGGAGTACACGAACCTGCTCGCCCTGGCCCACCCCACCCGGAGCTGGCCCAGCTCGCGCAGCTTCGGGTCGATGTGACGCGGGTTCTGGTACAGGGCGAAGCCACCCACGCAGTGCTCCAGCACCGTCGGCACCAGCGCGAACGTCGTCCACCAGTTCCCCGGGGTGCCATCGGCGGTGCCCGGTTCGGTGACCGGGTCCCGGTCGCCGAACACGTAGTCGTACATGCCGATGACCACCCGGTCGTCGGTGTCGGAACGGGCGACCTGACGGAGACGGGGCATCGGGGATCCTTTCGGCCTGCGCGGCGGCAGGCGAGGTGGGGTCGGGGGAGCGGTGGGCCCGCCGCGGCCCGCCTCAGCCGGTCACGGCTCGGGGTCGGGCGGGGGTGTGGGCCACGTCGGCGTCGGTGAAGTCCCTTGTCCAGGCGGCCAGCTCCAGCAGGATCCGGTCCGGATCGAAGAAGTACACCGAGCGCACATAGACACCGGGTTCGTCGGGTCCGGCGGCGACGCCCCACTCCGAATCGTCGTGGTTCAGCACCTCGGAGCGTTCGATCCCCCGTGCGTCGAGCAGCGCGACCTGGTCGTCGAAGCGTTCGGCGGGTACCGAAAAGGCCAGATGGTTCATCGACCCGACCGCGGAGAGCAGGTCCAGATCGGTGGGGAAGCCGTGCGGCGCGGCGATGCCCGGCGCCGGCGGCGGGGCGTCGGGAAACCAGAAGAAGGCGAGGGTGTCACCGTTGCCGATGTCGAAGAAGAAGTGCTGGCCGCCGCCCTCGGGCAGGGCCACGGTCTTGACCAGCGGCAGGCCCAGCAGTCCCGAATAGAACTCCACGGTGCGGGCCATGTCCGAACACACCAGCGCCACATGATGCACGCCGCCGAAGTCGAAACCCGCGGCGTCGAGGGCCGCCGGCCGGTTCTGCATCTGGTGACCCATGATCGCCACGCCCCTTGTTCGCTGCGCCGACGGCCCCACGGCAGCCCGGCCGTTCCGCCGTAGCGTAGCCAAAGGGGGGTGTCCCTATGGTTTTGTCAAGGGGTTCAGGCAGCTTTTCTCTGGACGGGTGATGGCGACGGGTTCGTCTGGTAGAGCTGACGGTTTCGGAGCATGGCGTGGATGACGTTGCAGCGTTGCCGCGCGAGGCAGATGATCGCGGCGTTGTGTCGCTTGCCTTCGGCGCGTTTGCGGTCGTAGTAGGCGCGTGAGGCCGGGTCGTGCAGCGATGCGAACGCGGCTTGGAACATCGCGTTCTTGAGCCGGTGGTTGCCGCGTCGGGACCGATGTTCGCCTTTGATCGAGGTGCCGGACTGGCGGGTGACTGGAGCGAGTCCCGCATATGCGGCGAGCTTCGCGCCGTTGGCGAAGTCCGCGGGGTCACCGATCTCGGCGAGGGTGCGGGCTCCGGTCCTGGGTCCCATCCCCGGGAGACTTTCCAGGACCGGCCCCAAAGGGTGGGCGAGGAACACCGCTTCGATGTCAGCCACGAGCGCCTCACGACGGGCGGTGACGTGGTCGAGTTCGGTGACGACTTCGGTGATGACCCGCCCCAGGGTTTCCTCGGCAGGCACAACCACACTCTGGGCGTCCAGGGCAGCCCAGATCGCGTCGGAGACCTTGTTGGCGATGCGTGGGGAACGCTTCTTGACCCGGTCACGGATCCGTGCCCGACCCGCGTGACGCAACGCGGTGGTGGTCGGATATTTGGCGAGCAGGTCACGGACGCCGGCATGGCCGAGCCGATCCCCCAGGACCCGTTCCAGGCTCGGGGAAATCGACAACAGGGCGTCTCTGAGCCGGTTCGCGTAACGGGTCCGGTCCGCGGCCAAGTCGACGTCGAGGCCATTCAGGATCCGCAACTGGGCGAGAAGGTCGTCGTCGATGCCCAGCCAGTGGATCTGGTTGCGTCGCGTGCGGGCGGTGTCGCCGATCACGAACGCGTCTCGCCGATCGGTTTTCGCGTTCCCCGGATACAGGTCCGCCGCGCGGCGCATCACCAACCCGGGCACATAGGCGACCGGCAAGCCCTCTCGGCGGGCGAGCGCGAGGAGCAGTTGCGCGATCGAGCCGGGCTGGTCGATCACCAACCCTGGGGTGCCGTGCTCGGCCGCTTCGGCGACCACGCCGAGCAGATCAGATTCGATGTTGTCCACACGACGGTCGAACAGCACCTCCCCGTCGTCGGCGAGGACCGCGACGTGATGAAATTCCTTGCCGACATCAGTGCCGATCCACACATCGACTTCGTCCGGTATGGCCATGGAAACCTCCTTGGCTCAACACGCCGAGGGGCGATCCCCCGAACGGTGCGTGGGAGCATCCGATGGGCTCACCAGCCGTCATCCACCTTACGAACGAGCGATCTGAGCGCATGTCCCTATTGGAGGTCGGGCGTGCCCGGAACCTGCCAGCGGCAACACCCCCCAGGTCATCGAACGACAGGGGGCAAAAAGCCATACCGGCAGGCACCGGAACTTCCACACGAGGAAGTCTCCCAGAACCAGCAAGACCTCTCACCCGACAAGGTAAGGGGTCGGCGGGTCGCCGAGCACGCTCGAGCGTCACTGGGTAGTGTGGCCCACGGCACGTTCGAGTTCTCCCGTGAAAGGGCCTGCATGCGATTCCGGTTCCTGCACGCCGCAGACCTGCATCTCGACACCCCGTTCTCCAGGCTGACCGACGTCCCCGAACGTGTCGCCCGCAGCCTGCGCGACGCCTCGCTGCAGGCCTTCGAGTCACTCGTGGACACCGCCATCGCCGAGGACGTCGCGTTCGTCGTGCTGGCCGGCGACATCTACGACGGCGCCGAACGGGGCGTGCGCGCCCAGCTCGCCTTCCGGGCCGGACTGGCCCGGCTCGCCGACGCCGGCATCGCCTCGTTCATCACCTACGGCAACCACGACCCCATCGCCGAGGGCTGGTCCGCCATCGGGTCGTTTCCCGACGAGGTCACCGTGTTCGGTTCCGAGGACGTGGGCCGGGTCGAGGTGCGTGTCGACGACGTGCACGTGGCCACGGTGTCGGGCATCAGTTACGCCACCGCCCGCCAGACCGACAACCTGGCGCTGCGGTTTCCCCCGGCCCGGGGCGACGCCTTCGAGGTGGCGGTGCTGCACGCCAACGTCGGCGGCCAGCCGGACTACGCGCCCTACAGCCCCTGCAGCCTTGACGACCTGCGCGCCGGCGGCTACGACTACTGGGCCCTGGGCCACATCCACCGGCGCAGCGAACTCGGGGACGGCCAGCCCCTGGTGGTGTACCCGGGCAACCTTCAGGGCCGCAGCCCCAAACCCAGTGAGCAGGGTCCCAAGGGAGCGGTGATCGTCGACGTCGACGGCCGCCGGGCCACCACCCGGTTCGTGGCGCTCGACGTGGTGCGGTTCGACCGGGTCGAGGTCACCATCGACGACCGCGACCTGGACGACCTGGAACAGGCGCTGGTCGACGCCGCCCGGGAACGCCGCGAAGCCGCTGAGCAGCGCCCCCTGGTGCTGCGCGCCCACATCGGCGGTCACGGCGACCTGCACGACGAGCTGGCCCCCGCGGACCGGCGGGCCGATCTGCTGGCCCGGCTCCGTGACCTGGCCCGCAACGACGAACCCTTCATCTGGTGGGACGATCTGCGCTGGCGGACCGCCCCGGCCATCGACATCGCCGAACGGGCGTCGGGCGACGACTTCATCGGCGACCTGCTGCGCGAGGTGGACCAGCACGGTCCCCGGGCCGAATGGGTGCCCGGGGTGGGGGTGGAGTACCGAAACTGGCTGGGCGACCGGCTGGCCGCGGCCGACGACCCCGAACTGTTCGACGAGGCGGTCACCACCGCACTGGTCACCCTGTTGGAGGACGCCTGACCGACATGGCGTTCCCCACCCCGACGACCCGCCGACCCCGCCACCGTTCCGGGCGCGGTGCCGCATCCGCGCCCGGAACGGTGGCGTACCGCGTGGGCGCCGGGGACGCCCACGACACGACCCGGCGCCGCGGGTGCCGTGACGATCGACCGACGAGGTAGCAACCATGCACATCCAGGGATGGTCCATCGACGCGTTCGGAGCCCTCGGCGACGTGGAGCGATCCGGGCTGTCCGAGGGCCTCAACGTCATCTACGGCCCGAACGAGGCCGGCAAATCCACGCTGCGCCACTTCGTGCTCGGGGTGCTGTTCGGGTTTCCCGCGGGCAACACCCGCTATCCCCGCTACACCCCGGCCAACGGGGCGATGCGTTCGGGCCGGCTCTTCCTGGAGTCCAACGGGGAGGACTTCGTGCTCTCCCGGCTGGAGAAGAAGGGCTCCCGCGCGGGGGAGATGACCCTGCTGGGCCCCGACGGCAAGGCCCGGGGCGACGCGGAGATGACCGCGCTGCTGGGCGGGTTGACCCGTCAGGTCTACGACAAGATCTTCGCGATCGGCCTCGACGAGCTGAACGACCTGGGCGCGCTCACCGACGGTGACCTGCAGGACCACCTGCTCTCCGCCGGGGTGACCGGCGCCGGCCGGATCGCCACCCGGGCCCGCAACGACCTGCGCGACCGCGCCGGTCAGATCCACCGGCCCCGGGCCCAGTCGACCGAGGTCGCCGCGATCCGCGAAGAGCTGCGGGCCGTCGAAGGGCGCCTCCACGAGGCCCAGCAGGCCGCCCGGGAGCTGGGTGAGCGACGCGCCGCGCTGGACACCAAGCGGCGGCGTGCGGCACGGCTCGCCGAGCGCGAACGCGAAGCCGAACGCGCCGCCCAGCGCGCCGAGCGCCTCGGTGAGTTGTGGCCCGCCTACCTGGAGGCCGCCGACGCCCAGGCCGAACTCGAAACCATGGGCGCCCCGGCCGCTCCGCTTCCCGACGACACCGCCGAACGGCTCACCCGGGCCCTGGCAGCCCTGGAGGCGGCGGCGGCCGACGTGGCCACCCGCACCGACGAGCTGGACCGGGCAAAGGGTCGTCTCGAGGCACTCGAGGACGGTCATCAGCCCGACCTGGCCGCCCTGCAACCCGATCTGGCCGCGTTGCAGCACCGCCTGAGTGGCTGGGCCCAGCAGGAGGAGGAGGCCCGGACCCGGAGCGAGGAGCTGGCCGAGCTGCAACGCCGGCTGGCCGCCGAGCTCGACGCGGTGGGCGTGGCGAACGTGACCGAGCTGTCCCGGATCGGCAAGGTGGTCGCCGCCCGCGACCACCTGAAGGTGACCCGCAACGCCTTCGACGAGAAGGCCACCGCCCGCCGGCGCGCCGCCGACGAGGTCGAGATCCAGGCCCGGGAGGTCTTCGACGCCGAGGCCGCCGCCAAGACCGCGACCGACTCGATGGACACCCCACCGGCGGACCTGTCGGCCCAGTCGCTGCGGGTCGAATCGGACCGGGCCGCACGGGAGGCGATGCTGCTGGACCGGCTCTCCGAGGATCTGGCGGACCTGGAGGCCTACCGGCGCGATCTGGCCGCGGCTGAAGGCAGCGCCGAACTGGCCGAGCAAGGGCGCAGCGCCTCGGCGGTGCAGCCCCGCCACATCCTTCTGGGGGTCGCCGGCGCCCTGGCGGTCGCGGCGGTGGTCGCGGGCATCGTCGCCGGCGCCATGGTCGGGGTGGTGTTGGGGATCGCCGCGGCAGCCGTGGGCGGCGCCTCCTTCGCCGTGGGTGCTTCCGGCAGCGGCGCGCTCGACGACGGTGCCCGACGCGAATTGGCCGGCAAGGTCGACTTCGTGGAACGCAAGTGTCTGGACACCGCGCAGATCCTCGGATTCTCGGGTCTGCCCGAGCTCGGTGAGGTCGCCGCAGCCAAGGCCGAACGGGACCGTCAGTCCGGTGCGCTGACCGCGCTGGTCGCCGCCGACAACCGGCTGTCCACCGCCCGGGCGGCGATGCGGGCCAAGAAGCAGCACCTGGCCGAACTGACCCGGGACCACGACCGGGCCCTGGCGGCCTGGCAGGAGTGGCTCGCCGAACACCAGCTTCCCGACGCGTTGCGTCCCGAAGGCGTCGACGAGTGGTTGAGCCACCTGGACGCGGCCCGCGGGCTGGCCGAACAGGTGCGGATCGCGCAGCGGCGACTTGGGGAGCTGCACTCTGCGCTGGAGGAGGCTCCCAAGGCCGTCATCGAGTTGGCCGACCGCGCCGAGGTGGCGTCGCGGACGCCGGGCCGTGGCGAATCCGATGGCCAGGTGGTCCCGGTGTCGGTCACCCCGCCCCGGGTCGACTCGTCGATCGGCGAGCTGCAGGCGGTGGTCGCCGCGATCGCTGAGGTGGTCGCCCAGGCGGCCGAGGCCGAAACCGACGTGGCCCGGGTGCGCGACCAGGTCGGGGTCTTCGGTGAGGAGCTGGCCCGCGCCCAGAAGACCGCCGAGGCCGCCCGCGCCGAACTCGACGCCACGTTCGCGATGGCCGGGGTGACCGACGAGGCCCAGCTCCGCCGACGACTGGCCGAGGACGAGCGTCGCCGGGAGCTGACTCGGGAGGTCGCGGCCTTCGAACGCCGCCTGGCCACCGAGTCGGGCGCCCACGCCGAAGCCGACCGGGCTGCGCTGGCCGAACGCACTCCCGACGAGTGGGCCAACGAGCGCGTCGAAGCGGTCGAGGAGGCCCGTGACCTGGCGGCCCGCCGCGACGAGGTCCTGCGCGAGGTCGGCGCCGCCGAGAACACGATCGCCGCGATCGAAGAATCCGCCGACCTGCAGACCCTCGCGCTGCAACGATCCGAACTGGTCGAACGGCTGGCCCGGTCGATCCGTTCCTGGACGGTGCTGCACCTGGCCGCCGGCCTGATCGACCGCACCCTGGAGCGCTACCTGGACGAACGCCAGCCCGCGGTGCTGCAACGGGCCGAGACCCACCTGCGGACGATCACCGAAGGGCGCTACACCACGATCCGGATGGACCCGGGAGACGACGCCACCCCGCGCCTGACCGTCGTCGACGCCAAGGGCCGCCCCCATGAGCCCCGCGGGTTGAGCCGGGGCACCGTGGAGCAGGTCTACCTGTGCCTGCGCATCGCGCTCGCCGAACAGCACCACCAGCCGCTGCCGCTGCTGCTCGACGACATCATGGTGAACTTCGACCCGGAACGGGCCGAGTCGACCACCCGGGTGCTGGCCGAGGTGGGCGAACACCGGCAGGTGATCGTGTTCACCTGCCACCCCTGGATCGTGGACGTCATGGGCGAGGTCGTGGACGATCTGCACCTGGTCGACCTGGAGACCCGGGTCGCCTGACGGTCCGAACCCCGGTTTCGCCGCCCCGGTCCGCGATAGTGGACCTCATGGGATTCCGTGGTGCCCTCGCCTGCCTGGTGGCGTGCGCGCTGCTCGCCGTGGGGGTGGCGGCCGCGCCGCCCGCGCCGGCGGTCGCCACGCACCCCGAGGACCCGCAGATCCCCCCGGCGAAGGCCTCCATCACCTTCGACGCCGACACCGGCCGGGTCGTCGCGGCCGACAACGCCCGCACCCCGGTGGCGGTGGCCAGCACGATCAAGCTGTTCACCGCGCTCATCGCCAAGGACCACATCGCCATGGACGAGCCGGTGCCCATCACCCGCCGGGCCGCCGAGGTGCAACCGCTCAAGTTGACGATGGAACCCGGGTCACGCTGGATGGCCGGTGACCTGATGAAGTCGATGCTCATCGCGTCGCTGAACGACACCGCCATGGCCCTGGCCATCCACGCCGGGGACGGATCACTGGAGGGCTACGCCGAGCTCGTCGAGGCCGAGGCCGAACGGCTGGGGCTGGCCGACGACCCCGTGGTGCGCGACCCCAGCGGCCTGGACGGCCCCGACGGGGTCGGTGGGGGCAATCTGATCAGCGCCCGTGATCTGGCCATCGTGACCCGGGCGTTCCTCGCCGACGACGAACTGACCGCGATCGCCGGGATGCGTGAGTACCACTTCGACGGCGGCGACGGGCTGCCCCACGTGGTCTACAACCACAACGCATTCCTCACCATGTACCCGGGCGCCCTGGGACTCAAGACCGGCTACACCGAACGCTCCGGGCACAGCCTGGTCGCCGCGGCGAGGCGCGACGGGCGGACCCTGGCCACGGTGGTGATCGATTCGCCCGACCCGGTGGGTCACGCCACCGCGCAGCTGGACGCGGCCTTCGCCGCGGGCGCCGACGCCGCCGGTACCGGCGACGTGCTGCCCGAACCGGCACCGGAACCGACGACCACCGTGGCGGCGCCGGCAGGGACCGATCGGGGCGGAGGGGACCCGCCGGTCCAGGAGGTGCAGACCTCCGGGGTGGGTACCTGGGTGCTGGGTGGGGCGATGCTCATGGGCATCGCGGTGCTGACTACGCTGACCGTCGGTGTCCGACGACGTGTCCGAGCAGACGCTGCCCGATCTGGACCGGATCGAAGCTGACCTGGCCGCGGTGGGCCGAGCGCTGGGTCGCCTCGACGGCGACACCTACGGCCGCTGCGTGGTCTGCGACGCGCCCCTCGACGACGCCGTGCTGGCCGCGGATCCGCTGCGGGAGCACTGTGAGGACCATCTGAGCGACCCCGTCGCGCAGCGCCCGGAGCCGGCCGGCGCCGACGATCCGGCCGGTGCTCAGACCGCGCGCGAATCGGGTACCGGCCCCTCGGTCTGACCCGGCCCGCGGCGCGCGCCGTCGGCCTCGTGACGAGGGTCGTCGTCGGGGTCGTACAGGTGGACCCGGTCGCCGAGAACGAACTTGGGTTCCGAGGCGGTACCCGCCAGCTCCAGCCAGCGCGCGCCCAGGTTCGGCAGGTAGCGACGCGGCGCGCCGAGCTGGGCTTCGAGCGCGTAGATGACCCCCCCGTGGGTGACCACCAGGGCCGTGTCGTCGTCGGCCAGCGGTTCGATCACGTCACGCAACGCCGCCCGGGCCCGCACCAGCAGCGACGAATCGGGCTCCCAGCTCGGAGGCCGCCTCTCGGCGGCCCGATCCTCGGGGTCCTCGGCCAGGTAGCCGGGCCAGGCGGCCTTGATCTCGGCCCGGGTCAGCCCCGACCATTCCCCGGCGTCGCGTTCGATCAGCCGGTCGTCACCGATGACCGGACCCACCCCGATGGTGCCGGCGATGATCTCGGCGGTCACCGCGGCCCGTTCCAGCGTGGAGGACCAGATGGTGTCGACCGCGCCGATCCGCTGCGCGGCGACGCTGGCCTGGTGGCGGCCGTGCACCGACAGGGGTGGGTCGGCCTGGCCCTGCCAGCGGCCCTGGGCATTCCATTCCGATTGGGCGTGACGCACGAGCAACAGGCGAGGCATCGGCATCTGACCGTATCGGCTCCGGCACGCCTCGGGTACGCTCGGACCACGATGTCGACCGTCGGATTCCAGTGAGCCGACCCTCACGACCGGGCAGGTCCACCGGGCCGTCCCACCGCTCGACCACGGCGGCCGGTTCACTCCGGGGCAAGGCCGCGCCACGACAGCACGCGCCCTCGGGAGGCCGGGCTCGGACGACCGGGTCGGGTCGGTCGACCCAGAGCCGCAGCCCGGCCAAGGGCTCACGAGGACCGAACCGCGGCGGGACCGCCACGTCGCTTCCGCCTCCGTACGTGCCCGGCCCGGCCCGCAAGGGTCGCCGTCTGGCGCCGGCCTATGACCTGGAAGGCCCCCGGGTGCGCATGGGCATCGCCTGGTTCGTCGCGGTGTTCGCGGCGCTGGGCCTGGGCCGGATGCTGCAGGATCTGCCGCTGGTGGGGATGCTCTACGCGGCCGTCGCCGCGGTGGCCGCCGGACAGGTGGTGGAGTTGTGGGCCGGCTCCCGGGCCAACCTGCTGCGCTGGAGCGCCATGGCCATCGCCGCGGGGGTGGGCCTGTCGGCGTCGTTCGGCTCCGCGGTGCTGGGTGGCGCCCTGCTGGCCGCGGTGGGCATCGGTCTGCTCGCCGGCGCCTCCCAGGTGCTCGTGCGCCGACCGGTGCTGGCGGCCACGGCGCTGGTCCTGGAAGCGTCGCTGCCCACCGGGATGGTCGCCGCGTCGGTGGTGCTGACGATGCGCTACGAGATCGGTGCGCTGGTCATCCTGTTGGCGATGGTGATGGCCTACGACCTGGGCGACTTTCTGATCGGTTCCGGGGCGGGCAGCGTGGTCGAGGGCCCCATGGCGGGCGGCATGATGATCGTGCTGGTCGCGGCGGTGGCGGCGATCATCGGCGCGCCGCCCTTCAACGGTGCGCTGGTGTGGGCGTTCGCGGTCGGGGCGATCATGTGTTGTCCGTTGGGGCAGGTGTTCGCGTCGTGGTTGCTGGGCGATGCGAGTCGGCGGGCCCCCGCGCTGCGGCGCCTGGACTCGCTGCTGGTGTTGGGCCCGGTGTGGGCCTTCGCCTCCGGTCTGGTCGCGGCGGGCGGCTGATGGGACGCGGGGGACCGTCCGCGCCGTACCATGGAGGCCGAGCACCGCAGCCCGGAGATGCCATGGACGCCGAACTCGACCAGATCCTGGACGGTCACTTTCTGGATGGGTACGAGACGCTTCCCGTCGACGAACTGCGGGCCCGGCGTCAGCGGTGCCAGCGCGTGGAGACCGCGCTGTCGTACCTGCGACGCCTCGCACAGGGCCGCATCGACATCGTCACCGCCGAGCTGGAACGGCGCGCGCGTGGCGGCGACCCGGCCGAGATCGACGCGCTGGTCGCGCAGCTTCCGGCGGTGCTCTCGGCACGGACCCGCTCCGAAAGTGTCGGCCCCCTGCCCCAGTACCTGGCGCCGGGCCGGGTGGAGGGCGAGCTGGCCGACGAGCTGGCCGCCATGGAACTCGAGGCGCACCTGAGTGAGCTGCCCGAGGTGTCGGTGAAGTGGTTGCGGGACACGCGGGAGCGCCTGGTCGAATTCGAGCAGCGGATCTCCGGGCTGCGACGTTCGCTGTTCGAGCGGATCGACACCCTCGGCGTGGAGCTGGGGCGCCGCTACCGCGATGGTGATGCCGACATCGACACCATCTTCGCCGAGCCGCGCCCCGAACGCGCCTGAGCCCCGGTGTGGGTTCGCACCGCCGATCGGACGCTGCCTAGCGTGGATCCCGTGAAGGACGAGATCGAGCAGCGTTGGCACGATCTCGGCTCGTTCATCCGGGACCAACGCCACGTGGGTCAGCTGTCGCTGCGCAAGCTGTCGGAGATGGCCGGGATCTCCAATCCGTACCTTTCGCAGATCGAACGGGGTCTGCGCAAGCCCTCCGCGGAGATCCTGCGCCAGATCGCCTCGGCGTTGCACATCAGCGCCGAGACGCTGTACGTGCGCGCCGGGATCCTGGACGAACCCGGCGCCCCCGCCGACCTGATCGCCGAGATCCGCCGGGCCCCGGACCTGAACGAGGATCACAAGCGGGCCCTGGTGCAGCTCTATGAGATGTTCCGGCGTGAGCACGCCGAGAGCGGTGAACGGACCGACGATCCGGCCGGTGACGGCGACCTGGAGGAGGCGGAAGCGACCGACGCCGCGGACGTCGACGCCGACGACGGCGCGTCGGAGGAACCCGAGTCGGCGTCGTCGGCGAAGGGCTGACGGCGACGGTGACCGCGCTGGGCGTCGTCTCGCTGCACACCTCGCCGCTGATCCAGCCGGGCAGCGGTGACAGTGGCGGCATGAACGTCTATGTCCGCGAACTGGTGGGCGCCCTCGCCCACGCGGGGCTGCGCTGTCAGGTGTACGTGCGCCGCTGGGACGACGATCTGCCCGAGGTGGTCGACGTGGAGCCCGGAGTGCGGGTGGTGCACGTGCCCGCCGGCCCGTCGCGGCTCGACAAGAACGAGCTCCCGGGGATCGTCGACGAGTTCACCGACCGGTTGCGGGGGCACCTGGCGACGAACCCGGTCGCGGTGCTCCACGCCAACTACTGGCTCTCGGGCGAGGTGGGTCATCGGCTCAAGCACGACCTCGACCTGCCCCTGGTGTCCACGTTCCACACGCTCGCCCGGGTCAAGGCCGCCACCGGCGACCCCGAACCGCGACGCCGGGTGGAGGCCGAGGCGCGGGTGGTGCAGTGCTCGGACGTGCTGACCGCCTCCGGTGAGGCCGAGGCAGCGCAGCTCGTGGAGCTCTACGGGGCCGACCCGGACCGGATCGAGATCGTGCCGCCCGGGGTGGACCACGCGTTCTTCTCGCCGGGGAGCCGTCGGGGTGCCCGGGATGCGCTGCACCTGCCCGCCGAGGTGCCGGTGCTGGTGTTCGTGGGGCGGATCCAGCCGCTCAAGGGGTTGGGCGTGGCCGTGGACACCCTGGCCGAGGTGCGGCGGGACCATCCCGAGGCCCGGCTGGTGGTGGTGGGCGGACCCAGTGGCCCCGAGGGTGAACGGGAACGGGACCGCTGCCGGGCACGTGCCGAGGCCCTGGGCGTCGACGCAGCGATCAGGTGGGTCGCGCCCCAGCCCCACCACGTGCTGTCCACCTACTACCGGGCTGCGGACGTGGTGCTGATGCCGAGCCGGTCCGAATCGTTCGGGATGGTCGCGCTCGAGGCGGCCGCGTGCGGTGTGCCCGTGGTCGCCGCCGCGGTGGGCGGGCTGCGCTCGGTCGTGGTCGACGGGGTCACCGGACATCTGATCGACGGTCGGGATCCGGGCGAGTACGCCGCCGCGGTGCACGGCCTGCTGGCCGACCCGACGGCGGCCACCGCGATGGGCAACCGGGCCGCGGAACGGGCGCGGGACTACTCGTGGCCGACGGTGGCGGCGCGGCTGCGGCGGATCTACACGGATCTGACCCAGCGGGTCCCGGTGCCCTGCCACTGAGCCGTCCCCGGGCCCGCCCAGCGCGGCGTCAACCCAGCTCGCCGGCCCGTCGGGCCGCCGCGGTGACCGCGTCCAGGAGTGCGGCCCGCACCCCGGTGCGTTCGAGCACGGCGAGTCCCGCGGCGGTGGTTCCCCCCGGAGAGGTCACCTGGGCCCGCAGCGCGGCCGGGTCGGCGTCGCCGTGCTCGACCCGGTCGACCAGAAGTTGGGCGGACCCCAGCAGGGTCTGGATCGCCAGGGTGGTGGCGGTGGCCCGATCGAGCCCGTTGAGCACCCCGGCGTCGATGAGCGCCTCGGCCATCAGGAACACATAGGCAGGTCCCGACCCGGACAGTCCGGTGACGGCGTCCAGCTCCGATTCGGCGACCCGGACGACCCGCCCGACGGTGCCGAGCAGTTCGGTCGCCCACGCCAGATCGTCGTCGTCGGCATGCGCGCCCGCGGCGACGGCGGTGGCCCCGGCGCGCACCAGCGCCGGAGTGTTGGGCATGGCCCGGATCACCGCGCAGGTGTCGGGCAACTCGGCCTCCAGGGTCGCGGTGCGCACCCCGGCGGCGACCGACACGATCCGGTCGATGCGCTGGCTGGTGAGGCTCCGGGCGACCTCGGCCGCCGTGTGGGGCTTGACCGCCAGGATCGCACCGTCGGCAGGGGTGGGGCTGTCCCGGACCTCCACGTCGGGCCACGCGGCCCGCAGCTCGGCGGCGCGCGCCGCGGCGGGTTCAACCACGGTGATCTCACCGGGGGGTGCCCACCCGGCGTCGAGAAGCCCGCCGAGCAGCGCCTCGCCCATGCGTCCGCCGCCGACGATCAACAACTTGGTCATGGCTGCGACGCTACCTGTCACCGGGCGCGCCACCGGGGAGTTCGGATCGGGCCGGGGTCACCCTTCCCCAAGTATGACCCCGGCCGGCTTCTCGAGTGCCCGGGCCGGGCCGAGGTCAAACCCGGTCGTGCTCCGGCCAGCGTCGAGTCCGGCGCGGTTCAGCCGCGGAACAAAGAGCGCCAGCCGATCCGCATCGCCGGACGGAAGCAGCGTTCGACGGCTTCGAAATGGGTGCCGAGCACCGCGTCCAGACCTTCGGCGTCCAACCCCTCCAGGGGGGTGCGACCCTCCAGGAACACCGCGTCCTCGGCACCGATCGTGAAGGCGACGCCCCGCAGTTCGTGGTTGCGCCGCAGCAGGTGGGCGTAGAACTCGGCGTGGTTCTCGATGGGCGAGGGCATCATGAACGTCTCGTGGTGCAGGGTGTGCTGACCGATCCGCAGCCACACCGTGAACACGCTCTTCTCCTCACCCCGGAGCCGCACGAACCGGCGGTTGCCCTCCTTCTCCACGCCCAGCACCGCGGGTTCGGTCAGTTGCAGCTCGGCCAGCCACTGGTCGATCGTGGCCGTCGCCGGCCCACGCACACCCCCGATCCGGTCGGCGACGCGGTCATGGGGGTCGTCGCCCAGCCGGGAGCGGGGATCGGCGGTGTCCGCGGCGATCTGTTCGGCATGGAGCAACGCCGGGGCATCGGCAAGACTGGTGCCATGCGCCCGATCACCGCCATCATCCTGGCGGTCCTGCTCGTGCTCATCCTCGGCGCGTCCGCCGTGCAGCTCTTTCTCGCCACGCGTTGAGCCCTCCGGTCGGTCGGGGTGGTGCCGGCCGCTCACAGTTTGGTCGCCAGCGTGTCCCGGGCGAAGCGCCGCGCGCCACGCACGTTCAGCACGATCGCGATCACCCACACCACCGCGCCCACCACGAGGGTGATCCACAGGTCCGCCAGCAGCAGCACGCTGGTCTGGGCGACGATGGCCAGCACCAGCGGCAGGATCACGGTGCCACCCAGTTGGTTGGCCTCCTGGGAGGTGCGGGCCCGGGCCGACACCCGCACCATGATGCCCAGGCCGAACGCGGCCACCGCCGGCGACAGCCAGATGATGACCGCGCTCCACAACCAGGTGGGCAGGAACAGCCGGTGCATCACCGGCCACGCCGCCGCGTTGCCGACCACCAGGTAGCACGCGAAGCCGATCCAGGACACGGCAACCGCGGGGACGAAGGCGCTCAGCAGCTTGGCCAGATACAGGTCGCGGTTCGAGATCGGCAGGTGCAGCAGGGTCTCGATCGTGCGCCGCTCCTTTTCGCCGGCGAAAGCATCCGCGGCCAACACCGCGGAGACCATCAGGGGAATGATCAGGAACAGAGGCGCGATCAGGTAGCCAAGCACCAGCACGACGGCCTGTTGGCGCTGGGGGAGCGAGATGATCGGATCGGCCATGCCCTCGGGCAGGCCCGAGAGGAACTGGTCCACGTTCACCGGTTGGGAGCCGGCGGCCAGCACCCCGATCACGATGGGCAAACCGATCAGCATGACCGCGGGGACCAGCAGCATGGGCAACACGACCGCCTTGGAGCGCTTCACCGCGGTGACGTCCTTCCACACCACGGCGCGCACCGCGCCCCAGTCGATCGGTGCCGCGCTCATGACACCGGCACCTCTTGGGCATCCTGCACACGGCGGCGTTCGATCTCGAAGTACACGTCGCTGAGCGAACGGGTTTCGGGCCGGGCGGCGTAGACGTCGGCACCGGCGTGCACCAGTTCGGCCACGACCCGGGGGAGCACCGCACGGTCCTCGACGTCCAGGTGCAGCCCGCCGGGGCGGACCTCCACGGTGAGCACTCCCCGGATCGCCCGGACCTGGTCCGCGGCCCGTGCCGGGTCGATGCCACCCAGCTCCAGGGTGGCCGGCACCCCCTCCCACAGCGACGCGGCCAGCTCCGCGGGGCGCCCGAAGGCCTCGAGCCGGCCGTGGTGCAGGATCGCCATGTGGTCGGCCAGCTCGTCGGCTTCGCCCAGAAAGTGGGTGCACAACACCACGGTGCGGCCCCGTTCCCCGGCCAGGGAGTCGATCAGGTCGACCACGTCGCGGATCGCCGTCGGGTCCAACCCCGAGGTGGGTTCGTCCAGGAACAGCACCTCGGGGTCGTGCAGCAGCGACCGGGCCAGCGCGATCCGTTTGCGCTGGCCCGTCGACGCGCCCGCGACGCGCTGGTCGGCGCGGGCCGACATCCCGAAGCGTTCCAGCAGCTCCCCGATTCGTCGCTCCGCGAGGTCCCGGTCCATCCCACGGATCCGGGCCACCGCCAGCAGGTTCTCCCGGGCGGTGAGGCGGTCGTCCAGGCCGGCGTGCTCGGTCAACACTCCGGTGTGGCGCCGCAACTCGTCGGGAGCGGTCACCGGATCGATGCCCAGCACCTGCATCCGTCCGGCGTGCGGGGCGAGCACCGCGTTCAACAGGCGCACCGTGGTGGTCTTGCCGGCGCCGTTGGGGCCCAGCAGCGCCAGCACCTCGCCGGCGGGCACCTGGATGGTCAGGCCCGCCAGTGCGGCGTGGGAACCGAAGTACCGCGTCAGCCCCTCGGTACTGATGGCGACATCGGCCATTGGACTCGCAGGGCTCCTTCGCGGTGCGGGATCGGTGGTCGGAACCCGGGCGACGACGGTGCGGCCGCATCCGGGGTCTTGAGGCAAGATAGATGCCCGTGAACCTCGCCGCCATGATCGACACCCCGCCGGACGACGCCGTCGCGCTCGTCAGTCGCGGACAGACCACGACCTATGGAGAGCTCCGCGAGCAGGTCGCGGCGCTGCGGGGCGGGCTGGCCGGGCTCGGGGTGGAGCGTGACGACCGGGTCGCGGTCATCTGCGCCAACAACTGGTACTTCGTGGTCTCGTACCTGGCGACGCTCGGCCTGGGCGCGGTGGTCACGCCGCTGAACCCGCTCAGTCCGACCACCGAACTGGAACAGGAACTGGCAACCGTGGGTGCCAAGGTCGCGATCGTCGGCCCCTCCGCGCGGCGGGCTGTGGCCGATCTGGACCGGTCCGCGCTCGGTGACCTGGAACACGTGGTGACCTCCGACGACGAGCCCACCGACGACGGGGTGACCATCGCCAGCCTGCTCGCCGCCGATCCGGTGCCGCTGGTCGAGGTGCAGCCCGAGGATCTGGCGGTGTTGATCTTCACCTCGGGCACCGCAGGCCTGCCCAAGGCGGCCCGCCTCACCCACGGCAACATCGCGGCCAACATCGAACAGCTCAGACAGGTCGACGGTGCCAGCGTCGAGACCCACGACGTGGCGCTGGGCATCCTGCCGCTGTTCCACATCTACGGGCTCACCGTGGTGTTGGGGCTCACCTTCGCGGCCGGTTCGTCGGTGGTGCTGGTGGAGCGCTTCGATCCCCAGTCGATCGTCACCACGATCGCCGAACGGGGCATCACCGTGGTGCCCGGCGTGCCCGCGATGTGGATGGCGCTGGCCAACCAGCCCGGTGTCCCGCCGGGGGCCTTCGCCCAGATCCGTCTGGCGACCTCGGGCGCCGACCGGTTGCCCCCCGACGTGGCCGAACGGATCGCGGAGCGCTTCGGGCTGATCGTGCGCGAGGGGTACGGCCTGACCGAGGCCTCACCGGTGGTGACCTCCTCGATCGGCTGTGACGCCGAGCTGGGTTCGATCGGGCGGCCCCTGCCGGGGGTCCACGTGCGGGTCGTGGACGCCGACGGCGCCGACGTGCTGGTCGGCGACACCGGTGAGATCCGGGTGCAGGGCCCCAACGTGTTCGACGGCTACTGGAACGACCCCGAGGCCACCGCCGCGGTGTTCGACGAGGACGGGTGGCTGCGCACCGGCGATCTGGCGGTGGTGGACGACAAGGGCAACCTGACCCTGGTCGACCGGGCCAAGGACCTGATCATCGTGTCCGGTTTCAACGTGTATCCCGCCGAGGTCGAGGAGGTGCTGCTGACCCACCCGGCGGTGGCGGGGTGCGCGGTGGTCGGTGTGCCGCATCCGTATTCGGGCGAGGCGGTCAAGGCGTTCGTCGTGGTGGAGGGTTCCACCTCGGTCGAGGAGGACGAGGTCATCGCCTGGTGCGCGGACCGTTTGGCCCGGTACAAGTGCCCCGAGAAGGTGATGTTCGTCGACGAGTTGCCGATGGGGCTCACGGGCAAGGTGTTGCGGCGCGAACTCATCGAGACCTCTGGCGCCTAGGCTCGCCGCGGCTGTCTTGGACGTGTCGATCCGCCAGCGGACCGGATTGTCGTACGAAGAGGGGGCCATGCGCGAACGGGGAGTCTTCGCCGCTGCGGTGTTGGTGGTGGCCACGCCCTTGGTCGCGGCGATCGTCGCGTGGCGAGGTGGCTGGATGCCCTATGGCGACGAGGCCGCGACGGTGGCCCAGTCGTGGGGGACCTCGACCACGAGTCCGCCGCTGCTGGGTATCTATTCGACGGTGACCACGGCAGCGGACGCGTCCCAGACGCTGTATCACCCCGGGCCGATGCAGGCCTGGTTGTTGGCGGTGCCGTTGCGGTTGTTCGCGCCGTCCAACGCGGGTGTGCTGATCGGTTCCGCGTTGATCGTTTCCGCGTCGCTGGGCGTGTTGTTGGCCGCCACGCGACGGTCGGCAGGCCTACGGGGTCTGTTGCCGATGACCGTGTTGGTCGCCGCGTTGGTCCACGGGATCGGCGCCCAGTTCCTGCGGTCGCCGTATCTGGACGCGGCGGCGATGTTCACGTTGCTTGGTCTGATCGGGGCGGGTTGGGCGGTGATGAACCGGGACGACTGGTTCTGGCCGGTGGCGGTGGCCTGCGCCAGTGTCTCAGCTCAGGCTCAGGTCGCGTTCGCTTTGCCGGCTGCCACCGTGGCGGTCGCGATCGTGGTGGTGCGCGGTGCGACCTGGTTGCGGGACCGCCGCCGAGGGGGTGGCGAGGAGGGGTCGCGCCGTCGGGCGGTCACGATCGCGATCGTGTCGGTGCTCATTGGCGTGGGGTGCTGGTCGGGGCCGCTCTATGACCAGTTCTTCGGGTCGGGCAACCTGTCCGCGCTCATCGGCGCGGGTGCAGGCGCCGAGTCGGTCGGAGTCGGCTGGGCGTGGAACCGGCTGGTCGACACCCTCGCCTTCCCGCCGGCATGGACGATCGGGGGCCTGCGGGGCGACGGATCCGTGCTGGCTGACGGTACCGCTCGATGGCGGACCCCGACGTTCCAGGTGCTCCAGGCGGGGCTGTTCCTCGCGGTGTTCGTCTGGGCGATCGGCCGGTGCGTTCGGCGTCGGAACCGCGCGCTGGCGACCTTCGGCGTTCTTGCCCTAGCGGCGGTGGCCGGAGCGTTCGCGGCGGCCGCGGCGATGCCCGACGACCTCTACAGTCTGATCGGTCACACCCGAGCATGGCGCATCGCCGGGTTCATCGCCTGGGCGTTCCCCGCGCTGGTCGTCACCGACCTGGTCGTCGACGTCGTGCGGCGCCGAACGTCGAGGCCCGCCGTCTGGCTCGTCAGGGCGGGCGCACTAGCCTGCCTGACGACCGCGGTCCTGGCGGTTGTCACCCTCGGCGGGGCGTCGCCGGCTGACGACGAGAGTTCCAACGGATACGGGCCGGTCGCTCGATTCGCCGAAGTCGGTTCCACCATCTGCGAGTCTGCGCCGGAAGGTATCGTCGTCACCCAGGACGGGTTCGCCAACATGTCGGTGACACTCGGAGTGATCGCCCAGCTCCAACTGTCCGGATGTGCAGTCCATGTCGGAGACGAGCTGGCGAAGCCCCTTCCCGGCGCATGGTTCCGAGCGACCGGCGCCGAGCCGGTCACCCTTCGTGTTGCGCTTTCAGCCGATCCACCACCGGGGTATCGGAAGGTCGCGACCTACGACCCCGGGAATCCACCGGACCGTTATCGCGGGTTCGACGGGGTCAACCTACTGTTGCAACACACCCATCCGGTCCACCTGTTCGTTCGAGAGCACCCGGCCTGACCACTTGCCGATGGCTGACCACGAGACATCTTCCAGGTTCTCTCGACGGTGGATCTTCGCCGCTGCGGTGTTGGTGGTGGCCACGCCCTTGGTCGCGGCGATCGTCGCGTGGCGAGGTGGCTGGATGCCCTATGGCGACGAGGCCGCGACGGTGGCCCAGTCGTGGGGGACCTCGACCACGAGTCCGCCGCTGCTGGGTATCTATTCGACGGTGACCACGGCAGCGGACGCGTCCCAGACGCTGTATCACCCCGGGCCGATGCAGGCCTGGTTGTTGGCGGTGCCGTTGCGGTTGTTCGCGCCGTCCAACGCGGGTGTGCTGATCGGTTCCGCGTTGATCGTTTCCGCGTCGCTGGGCGTGTTGTTGGCCGCCACGCGACGGTCGGCAGGCCTACGGGGTCTGTTGCCGATGACCGTGTTGGTCGCCGCGTTGGTCCACGGGATCGGCGCCCAGTTCCTGCGGTCGCCGTATCTGGACGCGGCGGCGATGTTCACGTTGCTTGGTCTGATCGGGGCGGGTTGGGCGGTGATGAACCGGGACGACTGGTTCTGGCCGGTGGCGGTGGCCTGCGCCAGTGTCTCAGCTCAGGCTCAGGTCGCGTTCGCTTTGCCGGCTGCCACCGTGGCGGTCGCGATCGTGGTGGTGCGCGGTGCGACCTGGTTGCGGGACCGCCGCCGAGGGGGTGGCGAGGAGGGGTCGCGCCGTCGGGCGGTCACGATCGCGATCGTGTCGGTGCTCATTGGCGTGGGGTGCTGGTCGGGGCCGCTCTATGACCAGTTCTTCGGGTCGGGCAACCTGTCCGCGCTCATCGGCGCGGGTGCAGGCGCCGAGTCGGTCGGAGTCGGCTGGGCGTGGAACCGGCTGGTCGACACCCTCGCCTTCCCGCCGGCATGGACGAGCTCCGCTTTGCGGATCGAGGGACGCGTTCTGGCCGACCAGACCGTCGCCTGGCAGACCCCGGCGGTCCACGTGGTCACCGCGGTGGTGTTCGCCGGTGTCTTCGGAGCCTGTCTGGTGCGCTGTGTGCGTCGGCGCAGTCGGGTGCTGGGCAGCCTGGGTGTGATCGGGCTGGCAGGCCTGGCCGGGGCTGCCGCGGCCGCCAGCGCGCTGCCCAACGATGCGGTGAGCCTCATCGGGCACAACCGGGCCTGGACGATCGTCGGCTTCGTCGCCTGGTCGTTCCCGGTCCTGGTCGCCGCTGACTGGGTGGTCGATGCGGTCCGTGGCCGCGCACGACCGGTCGCTCACCGGTCGGCGGTGGGTGCCGGAACGGTCGGTGTGGTGGTGCTCGCGGTCCTCACGCTCGCTGACGCGTCCCCGGCCAACGATGTGAGCTCCAGCGGGTACGGAACGGTCGCCCGGTTCGCCGAGACCGGACGGGAACTGTGCGAACGTTCCGAGAGACCGGTCGTCGTGGGCAGCGACGGTTACGGCAGCACGCTGCTCGCGGTGGGTCTGGTCGCACAGCTCCAGATCGAGGGGTGCGATGTCCACGTGCGTGACGAACTGGCACGGACGCTGCCGGGCACCTGGCTCCGCCCCACCGGGAACGAGGACACCACCTTGTTCGTCAGTCGCTCCGCCACACCGCCGGACGGCTTCGAACAAGCCGATCGCTACGACCCGAGCCATCCGCCGGCCCGCTACCGGGGCTATGACGGGGTGTACGCGGCGATGCAGCTGCGCGATCCGGTGTATCTGCACGCACGAGCGGGCGGGAAGTGAGAATGAGTCGGTGTGGGAGGCCTTGACAACGCTTAGTCGGTGTGGTCTGCTTAACCCCGCTGAAACAATGCGAACATCAACTCAATGGGGGAACCATGCGGCGGCATGCAGGAAATCTAGGGCGTTCAATGGCGATCCTGACGCTGCTTGTCAGCATCGCGGCAGTAAGCCCTGGTCTGTTAACAACGGGGGATAAGGTAAGTGCCTCCGTGACCGAAGGAATGTCGGCGCCGCGATCGCCGGGCGGGCATACACCTATCGGGGTTCACGTGATACCGGGTGATCCGCTAACTCTCCCGGCCGGCGTAGTAGCTCGAGATGGGGGCGCGAGTGGCACAATTTCCAAAATGGTCGACGGCGTACATTCGGAGAGTGTTATCTGGTCATATGGGGACACTTGTAGTAATGAAGTATACTGCGGAGGTTACCACAATACGTATTCAAAGAGCGTAGCAACTATTGCTCATATGGTTGAAAACTTGGATGAGACATTCTACCCAACAGATCCTCTGATCGGTCCGTGCAACATTATCGGTAGCAATCTCGGATGTTGGCCCCTCGGATTTTCGAGCCAGTCCGATGGTTCCGCGGCAGGATTCGCAGACCTAGTTCTCTTTGACAATGGATTCCATCCCCGCGGCACAGTCGTATTTCAGCACTCCTATGACTCGGAGGGCAGAAACTTCCCAGTCCAGGTGTTTGATGAGTTCGATTGTCGATGGTCAAATCCTTTTCAAGGTAAGGATGGCTCTACGGCGTACCTCTACTTGACCGCAAGTCCTCATGTCCCTTCTCAGACTTCCTGCCCTGCCCCAGACCCCCTTGATCCTGGCCAAGTGCTCTTCGCTCGGGTGATGGTCGGTGAGGAGGCCGATCGGTCGGCCTATGAGTTCTATGATGCCGACGCAGAGGAGTGGACCTCGGATCAGACGGCAGCTACAAGCAACTGGTCCGCGCCCCACGGGCCCTTATTCTCACAAACTGATTATGGGAGCATTAAGTGGAATCCATATCTGGAACGTTATCTGGGTATTGTTGGCGCATGCGCCGTCTCCCCCTTTGAGAATGTCTGTGGTGATGAGATTATGTTGTACACTGCCCCATCCGTAGAAGGTCCATGGAACTTTTGGACGAGCCTAGACACGTTGCCGAAGTGTGACTCAGTCCAGTCGGAATGTGGTCTTGGAAACTATTTTTTCAGTCTGCATGATTCGACGCAGTCGGAAGATGGTCGAGTAGTCCAACTCACCTTCTATAATACGGCGTCGCGTCGAATTCAATCTCGTATGCTATTCCTAAACCCCGACGCCGGATTTGAGTCGCAGGTGGTTGCTAGTATGTACAAGTCGCAGACCGGGCGTGACATCGACTCTCAAACAATGCTTTCTCTAACTGCCTTGATGAGCTCTGGTGCCTCGCTTAAGGACATTGAGGCCTCGATTAATGATGCTGCACCGCTGTATGTACTCCATAATATCGCCGTGGAAATCTACAACTTTGTGCTTGGAAGATCTCCAGTAGGAAGTGAGCCTGAGGAGGTTCTCACGAGTATAATTTCGTCGGGCTCGTGGGGTGGCGCTGTGTCGGAGCTCATGGGTTCAGGTGAGTTCCAGGCTATGAATTCGGCTGCGTCTAGCTCGTGTCCCAAGAGCTCAGACATTGAATGCTTCATCCACGGACTATTCGTGACGGCATTGGATAGGGTGCCAACAACAAGCGAGTATGCGCATTTCGTTTCGCTGGACGGCTCGCTCTCGCCAAGTGAAATGGCGGCCCTTGTGATGGTTGGTCCCTCCGAATGGAGTGACGAGTCGCTATACAGGCGCGCGTCGTCGGTCTTCGAGAACTATTACGGACGGCTTCCATCCCCTGATGAACGCGTGATCGGCGCTGAGTTTCTATCGGCATCACCGTATGGGATCCCGAGCTCGCTCGAGCGACGATTTTGGTACACACCAGCCGGGTTGGAGGAATTGGCTGGGTAGTTCGGCCGTGCCCAGCGTTTGCCCCGGAAAGACCATGAAAATACTCGTGCTCGCCAACGGTTCGTTCCGCTTAAGTAAGCCGCTGTGAGACTCGGCAATCCGGTAGCGGTGCTGATGAAGGAGGATGCGGAGTTCACGTGATTCGGCTGGCCGTTCTAATTCCGACGGTTGACGTTTCTCATGATGTCTTTCAGGTAATCGGTAGTTGGCTAATTCAGGTTCAGATTTCTTTCGTGGAAGAGCGGCTTGAGCCTTGGGTCATCTAAAGCTAATGTCAAGGTTGGTTGCCTTCGGTGAACCGGGCCTGGCAATCCGGGAAAGGTCTAGTTTGCCGCGGGTGCCGTCTCGCCCCGGAGTTTCGCTGAGGACTCCGCTGCGGCCAAGATCCTGATCGACTGGACTAGGTCTGTTTTGGTTGGATGGATCAGAAAGGCGTCCGACACCAAAAGGTCTTGGACATGCGGCCCGTTTCCGATATCAGCACTAGCTGGTCATTGGAGGACCTGGCAGCGGAGGGAGGGGGGCCGTAAGATGCTCCGAGGGCTCGTCCGGGCTCCGGGCGCTTTGTGAATCGTTGCACATGGTTGCCTACGCTTGGGCGCCATGGCGTCCAAACCCCGGCGGCCGATCCCGGATGCGACCGTGTCGCGGCTGCCCATCTACCAGCGGGTCCTGGACGAACTTCAGAGTCGGGGCACCGCGACGGTGTCGTCGGAGGACCTGGCCGAACTCGCCGGGGTGAACGCCGCCAAGGCCCGCAAGGACCTGTCGTTTCTGGGCTCCTATGGCATCCGGGGCGTCGGCTACGAGGTCGACTACCTGCTCTTCCAGATCCGTCACGCCCTGGGCCTGACCCAGCAGTGGCCGGTGCTCATCGTCGGCGTGGGAAACCTGGGACGCGCGCTGGCCGACTACGGCGGGTTCACCACCCGAGGATTTCCGGTGGTGGCCCTCGTCGACGACGACCCCGCCAAGGTCGGCACCGAACACGTGGGCATCCAGATCCATCCCCTGGCCGACCTCACCGCGCTGGTGCGCGAGCTGCAGATCGCCATCGGCGTCATCGCCATTCCCGCCCACAGCGCGCAACGGGTCGCGGACCTGCTGGTCGAAGCCGGGGTCTCGTCGATCCTCAACTTCGCCCCCGCCGTGCTCACCGTGCCCGACGGGGTGCACCTGCGCCAGGTCGACCTGGCCGTGGAGCTGCAGATCCTCAGCTTCCACCGCCAACGCGACCAGCGCGACGCCGCCCCCCGCGACGAACCGCTGCCGACGGACTGATCGTCGGCGCGCCGCTCCGGTCCGATTGCCGGCCGCGAGCCGGCGGACTCGTACACTGGCTGGGTGATCCGGGCACAGTGGCCCCCGTCGGGCCCCGGGCCGACCTGAGGAGCATCCGGGCGTGGCAATCGTCGTCATCGGACTGCACCACCGTGTGACCCCCCTCGACGTCCTCGAGCGGTTGACGGTGCGCGCCGAGGATCTGCCCAAGGTGCTCACCTCGGCGGTGCGGCGGGACTGGGTCAGCGAAGCGGTGGTGCTCTCCACCTGCAACCGGATCGAGATCTACGCCGTCGTCGAACGCTTCCACGACGCCTGCGCGGGGCTGCGTTCGGTGCTCGCCGAACACGCCGATGTGCCCGTGGCCGCCATCGCCGACCATCTGGCCGTCGAGTTCGACGACGCCGCGGTCGACCACCTGTTCAACGTCGCCGCCGGTCTGGACTCGGCGGTGCTGGGCGAGACCGAGATCCTCGGCCAGATCAAGACCGCCTGGGGCCTGGCCCGCGACGAAGGTGCGGTGGGGCCACAACTGAACGCGCTGTTCCGCCACGCGTTGCACGTGGGCAAACGGGCCCGCACCGAGACCGGGATCTCCCGGTCGGAGGCCTCGGTGTCGTCCGCCGCGGTCGCGTTGGCCGCCGACCGCCTCGACGGTCTGGCCGGCCGGCGAGCCCTGGTGTTGGGCGCCGGCGACATGGGCCGCCAGATGGCCGTGGCCCTCACCGGAGCCGGCGTCGCCGGTGTGGCGGTGGCCAACCGGTCCGACGAGGCCGCCCGCGACCTTGCCGCCATGGTCCAGGGCGAAGCGGTCAGCCCCGGTGCGGTGTCCGGACTGCTCGGCGAGGTCGACCTGGTGCTCACCTCGACCGCGGCGGACCACCAGATCCTGGACTTTGCCACCGTCGAAGCCGCGGTGGCCCGACGTGGCGGGCGGCCCCTGATGATCGTCGACATCGCGGTGCCCCGCGACGTGGAACCCGGGGTCGGCGAACTGCCCGGCGTGGAACTGTGCGACATGGACGATCTGCGCGCCCGCAGCGAAGCCGGTCGTGCCCGACGCCGCGGCGAGATCGCGGCGGTCGAAGCGATCGTTCAGACCGAGTGGGTGCGGTTCCGTGCCCAGCGCAGCGCCCGCGCCGTCGCCCCGGTGATCGCCGAGTTGCGGGCGCACGGAGAAGCGATCCGCCAGGCCGAACTGGGCCGCTTCGCCGGACGGCTCGACGCGCTGTCCGACCCCCAGCGTGCCCAGGTCGAGGCGCTCACCCACCGCATCGTGGCCAAGTTGTTGCACCAGCCCAGCGTGCGCCTGGCCGAGCTGGCCGGATCCGCCCGCGGCGACCGGCTGGTGGACAGCCTCGCCGACCTGTTCGATCTGGACGAACCCGAAGGTGACCCGGTCACCGACGAGGCGTGAGCGCCCCGGTCTGGCGGATCGCGACCCGGGCGAGTGCGCTGGCCCGCTGGCAGGCCGACCACGTCGCCGCCCTGCTGCGTGCCCGGCACCCCGGCGCGCGGACCGAGCTGGTGCCGCTCACCACCCACGCCGACCGTCACCTGGAACTACCCATCGCCGAGATCGGCGGCAAGGGCGTGTTCGCCAAGGAGATCCAGGTCGCGGTGCTGGAGGGGCGCGCGGACGTGGCGGTCCACTCGGCCAAGGACCTCACCGCCGCACCTGTCGACGGGCTGGTCCTGGCCGCGGTGCCGCCCCGGGGCGATCCCCGCGACGCGCTCGCCGGCGCGGCGCTCGACGCCCTGGGCCCCGGAGCGGTGGTCGGAACCGGCTCGGCCCGGCGCCGGGTGCAGTTGGCCGCGTTGCGCGACGACCTGCAGATCGTGGGCCTGCGGGGCAACATCGCCACCCGGCTCGACCACCTCGACCACGGCATGGACGCGGTGATGGTGGCCGCGGCCGCGCTCGAGCGGCTGGAGCTGAGCGCCCGGGCCGCCCAGATCTTTGACGTCGACGAGTTCGTTCCCCAGGTCGGCCAGGGCGCCCTGGCCGTGGAATGCCGCAGTGACGACGCGGCCACCATCGACGCGCTCGCCCGGATCGAGCACCCACCCAGCCGGCTCACCGTCGACGCCGAGCGGGCGTTCCTCGAGCGCCTGGGCGGTGACTGCTCCCTGCCTGCGGGAGCCCACGCCAGGATCGTCGACGGCGACCGGCTCGAGTTCACCGCGGTGCTGGCCGCCGACGTCGACGCGCCACCCCGTCGGGCCACCATCAGTGCCGCGGCCGACGCGGCCGCGGCACGGCGCGCCGCGGCCGACCTGGCCGACACGCTCCGGGCCCAGGTGGGCGCGGGGGACTGACCGGGAACGACCGCGGACCCATGGTCGCTGACCCCGGACCGGGCCCACGGGGCGTCCCCGACGGCGCGGAGTCCCCCGGGGTCCTCGCGGGACGGCGGGTGGTGGTCACCCGCGCCCGGCCGGGCCGCCTCGACGACGCGCTGCGGTCGCGAGGAGCCCACGTGCTGGGGATGCCGGTGATCGCGTTCGTCGCCCCTGAAGACGGTGGCAGGGGGCTGCGTCACGCCGCGGGAGCGCTCGGCGACGGTCGCTACGACTGGGTGGTGGTCACCTCGGCCACCGCGGTGGCCCACCTTGCCGAGGCCCTGGACGATCCGGCGGTGCTCGCCGCCACGCCGGTCGCCGCGATCGGCCCGGCCACCGCGGACGCCGTGGTCCAAGCCGGCGGCACCGTCGAGGTGATCCCACCCCGTGCGGTGGGCGAGGCGCTCGTCGAGGCATTTCCCGCCGGGGACGGCACCGTGCTCCAGATCCGACCCGCCGAGGCCCGGGACGTGGTGGCCGAGGGGTTGCGCGCCAAGGGCTGGCGGGTCGACGAGGTCACCGCCTACCGCACCGTGCCGGTCACGCCCCACCAGGCGGTCCTCGACGCGGTCGCCGGCGCCGACCTGATCACGTTCACCTCCCCCTCCACCGTCACCAACGTCCTGGCCGTGGTCGACCCGACGCGGCTGCCCGCCGCGGTGGTGGCGATCGGGCCGGTCACCGCGGCGGCGCTGCAGGACCGGGGCGTGACCGTGACCGCCCAGGCCGATCCCCACACCGTCGACGGGCTCGTCGACGCGGTGGTGCGCACCCTCGCCGGGTGAGGTGACGCGTCAGTCCACCGCGCCCAGGATGGCGGCGATCCGCTGTTCGTGCGGTGTCGGATCGATCCCTTCGGCCGCCAGCCAGGCGTCGTCGTAGACGGTGTGGGAGTACCGGTCGCCGCCGTCGCACAACAACCCCACGACCGACCCGGAGCGCCCCTGGGCGTGGAGCTGTTCGATCAGCAGGCACATCCCCCAGAAGTTGGTCCCGGTGGAGGCTCCCACCCGCCGGCCCAGCAACCGGTTGAGTACCCGCATCGCGGCCACCGACGCCGCATCGGGTACCCGGATCACCCGGTCGATCACCTCGGGGAGGAACGACGCCTCGACCCGGGGCCGTCCGATGCCCTCGATGCGCCCGGGCCGTCCCGGGACGACCGGCCCGCCGGTGCCCGCGCCGGGTGTGGCACGGTCGGCCTCCCAGGCGTCGGCGTACACCGAGCCCTCCGGGTCGACCAGGCACACCTGGGTGGCAAGGCGTCGCCAGCGCACGTAGCGGCCGATCGTCGCCGAGGTGCCGCCGGTGCCGGCGCCCACGACGACCCAGGCCGGGACCGGGTGCGGTTCGTGGGTGAGCTGGTCGAAGATCGACTCGGCGATGTTGTTGTTGCCGCGCCAGTCGGTGGCCCGTTCCGCGTTGGTGAACTGGTCCAGGAACACCCCGCCGGTGCTCGCAGCGAGCTGCCGGGCCTCGGCGTCCAGATCGGCGTCGGGGTCCTCCACGACGTGGCACCGACCGCCGTAGAACAGGATCTGGTCGATCTTCTCCGGCGAGGTGCTGGCCGGGATCACCGCGGTGAACTCGAGGCCGAGCAGGCGGGCGAAGTAGGCCTCGGACACGGCGGTGGATCCCGAGGACGACTCGACCAGGGGCGTGTCGGGTCCGATGCGACCGTTGCACAGCTCATAGAGCACCAGGGAGCGGGCCAGGCGGTGCTTCAGGCTGCCGGTGGGATGGGCGGACTCGTCCTTGAGGTACACGTCCACACCCAGGTGTGCGGGCACCGGTACCGAGATCAGGTGGGTGTCCGCGGAACGGTTGGCGTCGGCCTCGACGAGCGCGATCGCCTCGTGCACCCAGTCCCGATTCATCGCCACAGGGTACCCCCGCGGTCCCCGGAGCCCCGGAAGGCCCGCCGGGGTCGGCGGTAGCGTGGGAGCGTGCCCTTCCCCGAGCGTCGTTCCCGACGCCTGCGCCGCACCGCCGCGCTCCGCCGCCTCGTGGCCGAGACCCGCCTCGGCGTCGACGACCTGGTGGCGCCCCTGTTCGTGCACGAGGGCATCGACGAACCCCGCCCGGTGCCCTCGCTGCCCGGCGTGGTGCAACACACCCGCAGCTCCGCGGTCGCCGAGGTGAAGCGGCTGGCCGGCCTGGGCGTCCCCGGCGTGGTGCTCTTCGGCGTGCCGGTCCACAAGGACGCCCGAGGCAGCGGCGCGGACGACCCCGACGGCATCGTGCAGGTCACCCTCGCCGAGGCGCGCGCCGCCTGTGGCGACCAGGTCGTGCTCATGGCCGATCTGTGCCTCGACGAGTACACCGACCACGGCCACTGCGGGCTGCTGGACGACCGGGGTGCGGTCCACAACGACGCGACCCTGGAACGGTACGGCCAGATCGCGCTCGCCCAGGCCGCCGCGGGCGCGCACCTGGTGGCGCCCTCGGGGATGATGGACGGCCAGGTGCCCGCGATCCGCGCGGCGCTCGACGCCGCCGGCCACACCCAGGTGGGGATCCTGGCCTACTCGGCCAAGTACGCCTCGGCGGCCTACGGGCCTTTTCGCGACGCGGTGGAGGTGACCATCGCCGACGGCGGGGACCGGCGCGGTTACCAGCTCGACCCGCGCAACGCCCGCGAGGCGATCGCTGCGATCCACACCGACGTGGACGCTGGCGCCGACATGGTCATGGTCAAACCCGCGCTCAGTTCCCTCGATCTGCTCGCCCGGGTCCGGCCCGAGGTCGACGTGCCCCTCGCGGCCTACCAGGTCTCCGGGGAGTACGCCATGGTGCACGCCGCCGCCGAACGAGGCTGGATCGACGGTGATGCGGTCATGACCGAACAGCTCACGGCGATCCGACGGGCGGGCGCCGACGTCGTCATCACCTACGCGGCGGCCACGCTCGCCGAGGCGATGGCGTGAGTGACCGGTCCAACGCCGACTGGTTCGACCGCGCGCGGCGGGTGATCCCAGGCGGCGTCAACTCTCCGGTGCGGGCCTTCGCCTCGGTGGGCGGCACGCCCTATTTCGTGAAGGCCGCCGAAGGGGCGCACGTCGTCGACGTCGAAGGGCGACGTTTCATCGACCTGGTGCAGTCCTACGGGGCGATCATCGCCGGTCACGCCCACCCGGCGATCGTCGAGGCCGTCGCACGGGCCGCGCGCACCGGCACCTCCTACGGCGCGCCCACGAGGGGCGAAGTGCTCCTGGCCGAGGCGATCGCCGCCGCCGTTCCCGGCGTGGACCAGGTTCGTCTGGTCTCCAGTGGCACCGAGGCCACGATGAGCGCGATCCGTCTGGCACGGGGCCACACCGGGCGGGAGCGCCTGGTCAAGTTCGCCGGCAACTACCACGGCCACTCGGACGCGCTGCTGGCCGAAGCCGGCTCCGCGGTCGCCCGGGTGGACGCCGGCGTCGGCGTGCCCGGCTCGGCCGGGGTGCCCCGGGCCGCGGTCGCCCAGACCACCGTGGTGCCCTACAACGAGGTGCCCCACCTCGACGAGGACGTCGCGGCGGTGATCGTGGAACCGATCGCGGCGAACATGGGACTGGTGGCGCCGGTCGACGGCTTCCTGGAAGGCCTCGCCGCCGAGTGCGACCGGGTGGGGGCGGTGTTGATCTTCGACGAGGTGATCACCGGGTTCCGCACCGGGCGGGGCGGCGCCACCGGACACTTCGGGGTGACGCCGGACCTGGTCACCTTCGGCAAGGTGATCGGCGGCGGGCTGCCCATCGGGGCCTTCGGCGGACGGGCCGAGATCATGGCGCACCTGGCGCCGTCGGGGCCGGTGTACCAGGCGGGCACCCTGTCGGGGAACCCGGTGGCCACCGCCGCGGGACTCGCGACCCTGGAGCTGCTCGACGCGGCCGCGTACCAGGTGCTCGCCCGCACCGCCCGACGTCTCGCCGACGGTCTGTCCGGCGCGTTCACCGAGGCCGGCGCACCACTGGTGTGCACCACGGTGGGCAACCTGGTCGGCATCTTCGCCGGCACCTCGGCGCCCGTCGACTTCGCCGAGGCCCGGACCGCCGACGCGCACCTCTACGCCCGGTTCTTCCACGCGATGCTCGAGGGAGGCGTCGCCCTGGCTCCGGGCGCCCAAGAGGTGGCCTTCCCCGGCCTGGCCCACACCGACGCCGTCGTCGACGAGGTGATCGCCGTCGCCCGAAAAGCCGCAGAGAGGATCGTCGAGCCATGACCGCGACCCCACGTGCCACGCCCCGGGCCGACGCGATGGTGCTGTTCGGCGCCACCGGCGACCTGGCCTACAAACGGATCTTCCCCGCGCTGTGGGCGATCCACCACGACGACGAGCTCGAGATGCCGGTGATCGGGGTGTCGTCGTCGAAGTGGTCCGACGACGACCTGCGGGACCGGTTCCACGAGGCCGTGGGCGCGGCGGGCGATCCGCCCGATCCCGAGCGGTGGAGTCGTCTGGCGCCGCGGCTGTCCTATGTGAGCGGCGACTACCGCAACCCGGCGACCTTCGACGAGCTGGCCGACCGGTTGGCCGGGTGTGCGCATCCGCTGTTCTACCTGGCCATTCCGCCCGAGCGGTTCGCGGATGTGATCGCCGGGCTGGGTCGGGTGGGCCTGGGCGAGACCGGTCGGGTCGTGGTCGAAAAGCCCTTCGGGCGGGACCGCGCGTCCGCCGAGAAGCTGAACAACTGCCTGCACGACGTGTTCGACGAGCACCGGATCTGTCGGATCGACCATTTCCTGGGCAAGGAACCGATCGAGAACCTGTTGGTGTTCCGGTTCGCCAATTCGCTGCTGGAACCGGTGTGGAACCGCAACTTCATCGCCAGTGTGCAGATCACCATGGCCGAGTCCTTCGGGGTCGGTTCCCGGGGCGGGTTCTACGAGAGCGTGGGCGCGCTGCGCGACGTGGTGCAGAACCACCTGCTGCAGATCGTGGCGCTCATGGCGATGGAGCCACCGGCGGGCGCGGAGGCCGATGACCTGCACGCCGAGCGTTTCAAGCTGTTGCGTCAGGTCCGGGCCTTCGACCCGGGCTCGACGGTGCGGGGCCAGTACCGCTCCTACAAGGACGCCGAGGGGGTGGACCCGCACTCCGACGTCGAGACCTTCGTGGCGGTGCGGTTTGCGATCGACTCGTGGCGGTGGGCCGGGGTGCCCTGGCTGATCCGGGCGGGCAAGGGGCTGGGGGTGAGCGCCACCGAGGCGGTGGTGACCTTCGCCTCGCCGCCCCGGTTGCTGTTCACCGAGGACGAGTCCACCGTGCCGGTGCCCAACCGGTTGCGCTTCCGGCTCGGGGTGGACGACGGGATCATGTTGCACCTGCAGGCCAAGGCGCCGGGCGAGGCGATGCGCACCCAGGCGGTCGATCTGCAGGTGTCCCACGAGACCGCGTTGGGCCACCGCGAGGACGCCTATCAGCGGTTGCTCGAGGACGCGATCGTGGGGGAGACCCGGCGCTTCGGACGGACCGACGCGCTGGACGAGCAGTGGCGGATCGTCGAGCCGTTGCTGCAGACCCCGCCCCGGCTGCGGCTCTACGACGAAGGCCGGCTGGGTCCGGCCGAGTCCGACGATCTGGCGGCGGACCTGGGCGGCTGGGTCGAACCGATCCCCCCGTCGAGTCCGGTCCAGGGCGTCGCCCCACCCCACTGACCCACCCCACTTCACGAAATTCGGAGCGAAAAGGTCGAATACCAACCTTTTCGCTCCGAATTTGGGGTGGGGGGTTGAGATTTCGGCGATGCGGGCACTGGGGGAGCATGGCCATCTCCTCCTGGAACTCGACGGATCCCACGACCGCATCAGAAGCCCGTCTGCACGAGGCGACCCGTGCCGGACGGGGCGTCGCTTCGATGCGTCGACTGAGCGCGGCCGGGTTCACCCGGTCCGAGGTCCGCACGTTCGTCGAGCGTGGCGTGTTGCATCAGGTCCACGACGGCGTCTACTGCATCGCCGGAGTCCCGCTTTCGACCCGGCGGCGCCTGTTCGCCGCGTGCGAGGCCGTTCCCGGTCTGGTGGCGGCTTCTCACCGTGCCGCCCTGTGGATCTGGGGCCTCTGTGACGACGAACCCCCCATCGAGTTGTCGGTCACCGCGACCCGGCGCCCGATGCCACGAGGTTGCACCGTGCACCGCTCACGAGACCTCGTCCTGAGTCACGTCACCATCCGGAGAGGGGTGCTGGTGACCACTCCGGCACGGACCCTGGTCGACGTCGGGTGCGTCGTCCCGACGTGGGTGTTCACCACGGCGCTGGAGCGGGCGCTCCACCGTCGGCTGGTGACCGTCCCCGGTCTCCGTCGCATCATCGACCAGGTGGGAGGTCGCGGCCGCAACGGCGTCGGGGTGCTTCGGACGGCACTCGACGAGCGCGCGCTGGGCGCGGCCCGGCCCGAGAGCCTGCTCGAGCCGCTGTTGGCTCGGTTGTGCGCCCAGAACAACGTCGAGGGGGTGCGGTACCAGGAATGGCTCGAGCTGGGTGGACGTCGGATCCGACCGGACTTCTGCATCCCCGACGCGAAGCTGGTGGTCGAGGTGGACGGACTGGCGATCCACGGGACTCGGGAAGCCCTCGACCACGACCTGGAACGTCAGAACCTGCTCGTCGATCACGGCTACCTGGTCCTGCGCTACACCCGAACCCACCTGCGGCATCCGTCGAAGGTGGCGGCCCAGATCCGTCGGACGGCGGCCCGTCGACGCCAGGAGTTGGCAGCGGCCCGGTGACGATCCCAGGTGGCCGGCCCGCTCGATCGACCGGTTGCCCGACGAGCACCCCACCTCCGGCCCACCCCCCCCAAGCACGAAATTCGGAGCGAAAAGGTTGGTATTCAACCTTTTCGCTCCGAATTTCGCTCGGGGGCGGGGTGGGGCTGTTCGGGGGTGGGGTGGGGCTGTTCGGTCGGGATGGGGTCAGACGGGGGTCAGGCGGGTTCGGGGACGACGCGGGCCATGGCGGCCACGGTCCGGTAGACCGCCTCGGCGGGACCGATCTCGTCGGGTTCCAACAGGTTCGCCATGATCGCCAGCACCCACTCCATGAGCGGCTTGGAGTGCATGCCCACCCGGGTCAGCTCCCGCAGCAGCACCGGGTTGCCCATCAGCGACATGAACAACCGTGCCACCTTGAAGTACAGCCCGTACTCGTGCTCCAGCAGCCGGGGGTAGCGGGCCAGGGCCAGGCCGTCGCCGGTGGCGATCGCCTCGGCGATCAGCTCGGCGGCCAGACGGCCGGTCTCGTACGCGTAGTCGATGCCCTCGCCGTTGAATGGGTTGATGAACCCGGCGGCGTCACCGATGGTCACCCAGTTCGGTCCGGCCTTGGGCTCGATCGAACCGGCCATCGGCAGGCGCCCACCCTTGACCGCCCCGATGGGCGCCTCCGGGTCGAGGGCCCAGTGCCCCGGAGCGGTGCGCAGCCACTCGGCCATCATGTGGTTGGTGTTGGCGTTCTTGTAGTCCCGGAAGGTGCTCAGAAGCCCGATACCCACGTTGACGGTGCCGTCCCCGATGGGGAACACCCAGCCGTAGCCGGGCATGGCCGCTCCGTTGCGGTCGCGTACGTCCAGGGCGCTCTCGATCCAGGCATCGTTCGACAGCGGCGAGGCGTAGTAGCCCCGGATGGCCAGCCCCATCGGGTAGGACTTGTTGCGGACCGCGCCCAGCGCCCGGCCGATCCGGGCGTTCGCGCCCTCGGCCAGGACCACGTACCGGGCGTGGATCTCCCGGGCTTCGTCGCTTCGGCGGTCCTTCACCGTCACACCCCGGACCAGGCCGTCCACCAGGATCGGCGCGGTGGCCTCGGTGGCGTCCTGCAGCGTCGCCCCCGCGGCCGCCGCGTGGCGGGTGACGACCTCGTCGAGTTCGGTGCGCCGCACCACGTGGCCGTGAGAAGGAAACCGGGAATGCTCCGGCCAGGCCAGCTCGAGGGTGATGCCGTGGGCCTGGGTGCGCAGCCCCGCGTTCGGATGCTTGGTCGCCAGCCAGTCGCCCAGCCCCATGTCGCGGAGCTGCAGCACCGCCCGGGGGGTCAGTCCGTCCCCACAGACCTTGTCCCGGGGGAACTCGGCCTTCTCGACAACCACGGTGTCGAGCCCGGCACGGGCGCACCAGTAGGCCGCGGCCGCTCCGCCCGGCCCGCCCCCGACCACGACCACATCGTGGCGTTCGGTCTTCATGTCGGTGCGTCTACTCCGGATGCAGGGGTGCGGGTGGGGTCGCCGTCGCCGGTCGCGATCCGGCCGGGGGCCCGGTCAGGCTTCGCAGCCCGGGATCTCCTCGGGGGTCTGCCCGGCTGCGATCGCCTCGGTGATCTCGAGCAGGTCGTCCTCGGGATCGATCCCGGCGAGGTCCCGCTCGTACTGCACGACCAGCGCGATCTCCTCACAGCTCATCGAGGCGTCGCTCCCCTGCGGGCCGAAACCGGGCATCCCGCCCCCGGGGTCGGCCGGCTTCTCGGTGGCGCCGAAGGTGTCCGACCCGGTCACCGAGGTCCAGTTCGACGAGCCGATGGCGACCCAGCGGATCTGTTCGTCCCAGGTCGGGAACACCTCGCCCAGATCGCCACCCGCGAAGGCCGGGCCCGAACTTCCCTCACCGTTGGCGCCGTGGCAACCCGCGCAGCTCTGGCCGTAGAGCTGCGCGCCCATGGCCTGGGGGGTGTCCTCGGCGGCCGGAGGCTCGGTCACGCCGTTGACGTAGATGATCGCCCACACCAGCAGGGCGGGGAACAGCACGACGGCCCACACAGGGATGCGGCGGCGCCGTTGCTCTGCTGCGACCGGATCGACGGGCCCTGACACGGGGGACGAATTCGGTGTGTCGCTCACTGCTTTCTCCACTCGAGGGACAATCGGCGTCCCCGCTGATCGAGGGCGTCGGACATCGTCGCACTCTAGTAGCGCGCCCCGCCGACGATGCCAACGCCGGGGCCGTCCCCGACGACGCGCGCCCGCCCTTCCCGCCCGACCCGCGGCCGGGCGCGGACCCCTCACCGAGCCGCCGGAACCGTCTCGACCGGTGGATTGTGTGTGGACCGATCAAGGCGTGCTAAAGAGTTGTGCGTGACTCCCACGGAACGGAACGGCTCCGGCACAGAGAATGTGAGCCGATTCACGAACTCCCGCGACATGGGCTGCTCCCGGATTCCCCACCCCTCGCCGGCCAGGTGCGCCACGTCGACCCCGACGGCGCAGCAGCCCGCGACCATCGAGGACGTGCGCTAGTGGTTGCCTTCATCGGATCCTTTCTCGTCGCCTTCGCGCTGATCGGCGCGATCGTCGCCTACGGGCGCCGTCGCCCGGCCGGTCAGCCGGTCACCTGGGGCGAGGCGACCGTGGCCGCCACCTTCGTGTTCTTCTGCATGTTCTGGGCCTACGGGGTGGTGCCCGAAGCCTGGATCAAGTACTTCCAGAACGACCTGGGTTGGCGCCCCGACCAGTACCTCACCGGTCCCGAGGGCACCCTGCTCGGAGGCCCGATCTCGTTCTCCAAGTACGCGCTCGGCGACGTGATCACCACCGTGATCTACACGTTCATGGTCGGTGCCCAGATCGCGCTCTTCTCGTTCTGGAACCGACGTGGCAAGCTGCAGGAAGAAGAAGCCCGCCGGGACGCGGTCCGCAAGGACACCCGCCGCCCGCTCCTCAGCCGCAAGGGGCAGCTCACGTGATCAGCATCTGGCACCAACAGGAGCTCGGATAGACCAGTGGCAGACACCATCGACAAATCGGGCCCGTTCAAGGGCAAGATGGCGGAGCTGGACGAGAAGATCAGAGGATCCCAGGCGTGGAACTCGATCTTCCGGCCGGGCTCGGTCTTCAAGCGTGACTTCGAGGACACCCCCCGGACGCGCAACTACGTCATCATGAACAGCCTGCTGTACCACCTCCACCCGGTGAAGGTGAAGCGGCACGCGGTGAAGGTCTCCTACAACCTCTGCCTCGGAGGCCTGAGCTTCTTCCTGTTCATGCTGCTGACGGTGACGGGCATCTTCCTGATGTTCTTCTACAAGCCCACCACCGCGGACGCGTGGAACAGCGTCTACGAACTGCAGACCTCGGTCACCTTCGGGCTGCTGGTGCGCAACATGCACCGCTGGACCGCGCACCTCATGGTGCTGGCGGTGTTCCTGCACATGTGCCGGGTCTTCTACCACGGCGCCTACAAGCCGCCCCGGGAGTTCAACTGGGTGGTCGGCGTGATCCTGCTGCTGCTCACCCTGCTGCTGTCGTTCACCGGCTACCTGCTGCCCTGGGACCAGCTCTCCCTGTGGGCGGTCACGGTGGGAACGAACATGGCCGGGTACACACCGGTGTTCGGCAACGAGGTCCGCTTCGTGCTCGTGGGCGGCAACGAGATCGGCGCCGGCACGCTGCTGCGCTGGTACGTCCTGCACGTGCTGATGCTGCCCTTCATCATCGTCATCTTCATGGCGGTGCACTTCTGGCGGGTCCGCAAGGACGGCGGACT
>CAYVAS010000014.1:0-49434 GCA_964449375.1 uncultured Iamiaceae bacterium
ACGGCGGCCAGGACGAATCTGCGACGAGGTGATGGACCATCGGGTCGGTGACGCACCGGAGCTCCTCGGGGTGCCGGACAACAGGATCAGGCCACCCTTCGGCGGCCTCGCAGACCACTGTGGAGAACGCCGCCGCGGTGCGCCATCCCACAAAGTTGGGATTTTCGGAAAGCGTCGAGGTTTTCGCCCTCCCGAAGGTCTCCGACGCTCGTCCCGCGACGCACCACAGAGCCGCGCGCGGCCCTCAGGAGCCCCCGCCGTCCGGGGAGGCGACGCCCTTTTCGGTGGCGGGTCCCTCGGGTTCGGAGCGGTCCAGGACCAGATCCACGAAGTGCTCGATCGCGTCGCCGACCCGATGGAGCCGCAGCGAGTCGAAGAAATCGAAGTTGTGGTGGGCACCGGGAAGCTCGGCGTGAACTACCGGCTGATCCGAGACCGCCGCGAGGGCCTCGGCGAAGGCCCGGGTGTCACGAGGCACCACGAGCGTGTCGACCGAGCCGTTGACGATCAGGAACGGCGGCGCGTCCGACCCCATCACCTCCGAAGGTCCCTGCGGGTTCCCGCCCGGGCCTTGGACGGTTCCATAGAAGCCGTAGAGACCGACGACCCCGCGCACCGGGGCCCCGGTGAGGGCCGCCGTCGCCGCCAGGTGCGCACCCGCTGAGCCCCCGGCGACGAACACCTCGTCGGGGTTGCCGCCCCATTCCGCGGCGTGGCGACGAACCCAGTCGATCGCGGCGCGGGCGTCGGCGAGCTGGTCGCCGTGGTCCACGCCGCGCAGGCGGTAGTCCGCGCTCGCGGTGACCCAACCGCGGGTCGCGAACCGTTCCAGCAGGGGTCGTCCACCGAGCCGTTTGGACCCCATCACGAACCCACCCGGATGCAGATACACGAGCACCGGCGCGCCGCCGCGTCCGGTGTGGCGGGGCGCGTACACGTCGAGGCGATGGCCCCGGCGCGCCGGTCCGTAGCGCAGGTTGCGGAGCCGCCGCACCCCGCCACGCCGCGCCACCAGGGGCAGCGCCACGATCCGGACCCAGGGCGGCCGGGTCGCCGGTGGCGCCGCACGCGGTCCGAAGACCTCCACGAACGCGGCGGCCAGCGCCGGGCGGGTCGTGCGCATCCTGGCCGCCAGCGCGCCCAGCAGCGCAAGGTCGAGCGCCACGCCACCGGCCACGACCCACCACAGCACCTCGGACACCTCGGGGCGGACCAGGGTCGACCAGGTCCCGCCCACCAGCACGACCAGACCGACCAGGGGCACTTCGCACACCAGCCAGGCGAGGGCGAAGCGCAGGTTGAACGGCGAGGAACCGGTCGGCATCGGGGGCCGCAGCGCCAGCGCGGCGATCACCGCGACCAGCACCACCGTGACCGCCGCGCCGATCATCGCCGGACCTCGACGAAGCCCCCGGCCACCCCGGGGGCCACGGGCACCCCGGCGCCGCACGCCGAGGTGCCCGTGGGCCATGGTTCCTCACGCGTGAGGACCATCCGGTGCCGGCGGGCCCGACTCACAACCGGATCAGCTCCGGTTGCGCCTCGGCGTCGGCATCGGCCCCGTCGCCGTCGTGAGCCACGACCCCTTCGTCCGGCCGTTCGATCGACACGTGGGGCACGATGCGGTCCAGCCAGGCGGGGAAGGACCAGTTGGCCCGTCCCAGCAGGTGCATCACCGAGGGCACCAGCACCGTGCGCAGGATGAAGGCGTCGATGAACACCGCGCTGGCCAGCCCGAATCCGAGCAGCTTCACGACCCGCAACGGTTCGAGGAAGAACCCGGCGAACACCGCGATCATGATCGTGGCCGCGGCGGTGATGACTCCGCCGGTCGCCGCCTGACCGATCCGGACCGCCCGGGCATTGTCACCGGTGCGGATCCACTCCTCGTGGATCCGGCTGACGAGGAACACCTGGTAGTCCATCGACAATCCGAAGATGATGGCGAAACACACCACCGGCGCCCAGGGTTCGATCGGTCCCCCGCTGCCCACCCCCAGGGTCTCCGAGAGCCATCCCCACTGGAACAGGGCGACGACCACCCCGAAGGACGCACCCGCGGCGAGCAGGTTCATCACCGCCGCGGTCAACGGGACGACCAGGCTGCGGAACGCGACCAGCAGCAGGAACGACAGGCCCACGACCGCGCCGATGAACAGCGGCATCTTCTGGCCCAGCACGTGCGCGAAGTCGACCTGGACCGCGGTGCCGCCGAACACGTACACCTGGGACCCGGTGCCCTGCTCCAGTGGGGGCAGCACGTCGTCGCGCAGGTGGTGCACCAGCTCGGTGGTCGCCTCGGCCTGGGGAGCGGTCCGGGACTTCAGCGACACCAGCGTCAGGCGTGGGGTCAGCGGCTGGGGAGCCACGAACACGCTTGCCGGGTCGACGTTGGGCACGTCACCGATTCTGGCGCCGAGCGACCGGGCCACCTGCTGGGCGTCGGAGCCTGCCACGACGAGGGTCAGCACCGAGTTGTAGCCGGGACCGAAGTGTTCGGCGATCAGGTCGTAGCCCTCCCGGGTCGTCGACCCGGCGGGGTCGTTGCCCTGGTCGGCGTGGCCGAGCCGCATCGACAGCATCGGCACCGTCATCGCGATCACCACGACCGCGCCCAGACCGCCCAGCAGCGCCGGACGACGGGACACCAGCGCCGACCAGGCGGCCCAGCGACCCACCGATTCGGGATCCACGAAGTGCCCGGCGGCCACCTCCCGGCGATGACGACGGGTCAGCACCCGCAGCCCGAGAAAGCGCAGCATCGCGGGCAACAACGTGAGCGACGCCACCAGGGTCAGACCGATCGCGACTGCGGTGCCGATCGCCATGCCGTAGAAGAAGCCGACGCCCAGCGCGACCAGTCCCAACATCGCGATGCACACCGTCGTGCCGGCAAAGAGCACCGCCCGACCCGAGGTGTCGATGGCCGACTGGATCGACTCCTCGACGCCCATACCCCGACGCAGGTTGCGCCGGTGGCGGGTCACGATGAACAACGCGTAGTCCACCCCCACGCCGATGACCATGAGCTGGGTGAGCTGGGGAGTGACGTCGGGAACCGCCATCAGGTGCGACAGCATCGCGACCAGTGCCAGGCCGCCGGTGAGCGCCGCGGCCGCCCCCAGCAGGGGCAGTGCGGTGGCGCCGACCGTGCGGAACACGATCGCCAGGATCACCAACGCGGCCAGAAAACCGATCAGGATCGCGTTGCCGCCCTGGCCGTGTTCGACCCCGGCGAACGCGTCGCCGGTGAAGGCCACCTGGAGCTGGTCGGTCTGCAGGGACTCGAGGTGCTCGTAGGCAGCGGTGAAATCGTCGGCCTCGACGTTCTCGACGGCCCAGTCCACCTCGGCGAGCGCCGTGGAGGAGTCCGGGGACAACAGGTCGACCCGTCCCGGTCCGGTCACCGGCCGGCCGCCGGTGCACTTCACCGTCTGCCAGGGGGTGGTCACCTGGGAGACCCCGGCGCCGACGGTGCACAACTCGGTGAAGCGGTCACGCACTGTCGGTGGTGCCTGGTCCAGGGTGCCTCCGTCGGTGTGCAGCACGACCTGGCCGCCGAACCCGCTCTGATCGGACTGGCCGGCCGACTCCAGCAGCTGGACCACCTCCTCGGTCTCGGTGTCGGGCAGGCTGAAGTCGTTCTGGTAATCGGCGCCGCCGAGCGCGCCGGCGATCGACTGGGCGAAGACGAGCGCGACGATCCAGCCGGCCACCACGTACCAGCGCTTGTCGATCGCGAATCGGGCGATGCGTTTCATGGGGCGGACCTCTCCTGGTCGACGGGGTTCTCCGCCCAGGGTGCGCCTCGCCCGGGGTGCGAAACGTCCGCCACCTGGCTGAAATCGCCGCTCTGGCCCGCCAGGTGGCCGAGGTTCCGCCACCTGGCGGATGTCTCGACCCCGACGGGTCTCCGATCATCGGGGCATGGACCTGTTTCTGCGGTGCGACCACACCGATCCTCCCTCAGGACGTCTCCGCCGGCTGGGCGGTTCCCGCCCGGGAACCGACGGTGGAACACCGGAGGCCGACCCGGGCGTCACCGTCGAGTTCTCCGGGTGGCTCGGGCTGTTGCGCGCCCTGTCCGATGCGCTCACCGAATCGGAACACGAGCAGATCCCGTCCCTCGACCCGTAGCCTCGAATGCATGGACGCGCGGATGAATCCGGTGCTGCGCGGTCGGTCGGCGGAACTCGACGCGATCGGCGCTGCGCTGGATGGTGCCGCAGCCGGCGAACAGCGGATTCTGCTGATCGACGGCGAAGCGGGCATCGGCAAGTCCCGCCTGTTGGCCGAAGCGGCCGAGCAGGCCACCGCACGCGGGTTTCTGGTGGCAGCCGCGTGCGGCGACGAGATGGAACGGTCCCGGCCCTTCGGGGTGATCGCCGATGCCCTCGGGTGCACCCGGACCGCCGAGGACCCTCGCCGTCACGCGATCGCGTCGCTGCTCACGGGGCGGGACCGCGTGACTGGTCCGGTGACGGTGAGCAGCGACCCGGGGTTGCGCTACCGGGTCGTCGATGCCCTCTGTGACCTGGTGAGCGCCCTGGCCGCGGACCAGCCCGTGCTGCTCGCCCTGGACGACCTGCAGTGGTCGGACCAGGCCACGCTGGTGAGCCTGACCAACATCTGTCAGGCGACCGTGGGCCTGCCCGTCGCCGTTCTGGGCGGTCACCAGCCGATCGCCCGTACCTCGCCGCTGGCCGGGACGATCGCCGCGCTCGACGACGCCGGCGCCTGCCACCTGTCGCTGGCTCCGCTCGACGACACGGCGGTGCACCAGGTCGTCGCCGACCTGCTGGGCGCCGAACCCGAGCCGTCGCTGCTCGATGCGGTGGCCGGCGCGACCGGCAACCCGCTGTTCGTGATCGAGTTGATCCAGTCGATCCTGGGGGACCCGACCGCGGGGCGCGGCACACCGCTGCCCGTACCCAGCGCCGCGACCGTGCCCGATTCGGTCCGCCTGGCGATCCTGCGTCGGCTCAGCACCCTACCCGACACCACGCTGGAAACGTTGCGCTTCGCGGCGCTGCTGGGCGCGTCGTTCTCACCCCAGGAGCTGGCCGTGGTGACCGACCGTGGTGTCGGTGACCTGCTGCCCGCCCTGGAAGCGGCGATCACCGTCAAGGTGATCGAGGAACACGACGCCGCCCTGCGCTTCCGTCACGATCTGATCCGCGAGGCGATCTACGCGGACATGACCCCCACGCTGCGCACGGCCCTGCATCGCGAGGCCGCCCAACGCCTGTCGGCGGCGTCGGCGTCGGTGTGTCGGGTCGCCGAACAGTTCGCCCGGGGTGCGGGCCCCGGCGACACCGAGGCCGCCGACTGGTTCACCCGCGCGGCGCGCCAGGCGGTCACCACCGCGCCGGAGACCGCGGTCGACTTCTTCGCCCGGGCCGCCGAGGTGACCGCCCCCGACGATCCGGCACGCGACCGGGCGCTGACCGAACGGGCCGACGCGCTGATGCTCGCCGGCCAGGCAGGCGACGCCGTCGACGCCTGTCGGGCGCTGCTCGCCGGAGCCGGCGACGCGGCGACCCGGGCCGGGGCCCGGCTGCGTCTGGGTAGTGCGTTGCTGGTGAACGGTCATCCCAACGAGGCCCTGACCGAACTCGACGTGGTGATCGGCGACGGCGGAGGCGAGGATCCCCGTGTCGTGGCCGGGCTCGCGGAGGTCGCCACCGCCAGGCTGTGGCTGGGCGACTTTCCCGGAGCGGACGCCGCTGCGGAACGGGCGCTTCCCGCCGCGGAGCGCATCGGCGACGCCCGCACGGTGGCGGCGTCGCTGGCCACCCGGTCGGTGACCGCCTGCATGCGCGCGCAGATGACCCGTGCGCTGGCGCTCAACGACGAAGCTCTCGCCCGGGCCGAAGCCTCCTCGGACCTGGCCGGACACCGCTTTCCGGTGTACGCCACCCGCGGGTGGATCCTGCTCGAACTCGACCGTCTCGAGGAGGCCCGCCAGGCGCTGGACCAGGGCCGCCGTCTGTGCGACCGACTCGGGGTCCGCTGGCCCCTGGCCACCTACCAGGCCTACCTGGCGGTGGTGCGATTCTCCGCCGGCGCGTGGGACGACGCGGTCACCGAACTCGAAGCGGGTATCGAATTCGCCGAGGAATCCGGGGTGACCTACGCGCTCAAACCCAGCTACAGCGCGCTGGCGCTGATCCGACTGTTCCGCAACGACCTCGCCGGCACCCGCCGGGCCCTGGAACGCACCACCGCGATGGCCGACCGTGGCTCCCGGCTGTTCGACTACCGCGCGTTGTGGGCCGAGGCGCTGGCGACCGAGGCCGAGGGCGACCCCCACGGCGCCTATGCGATGCTGGCTGAACGGTGGGGGCTGTGTCGGGAGGTGTCCATGGCGGTCGACTACCCGGTGGTCGGTCCGGACCTGGTGCGCCTGAGTCTGGACGCGGGAGATACGGAACTCGCCGAGCAGGTCACCGCGACGGTGATCGCCGCGGCCGCCGACATCGGCGTGCCCTCGATCGTGGGCGCCGCGTTGCGCTGCCGGGGCCTGCTCGAGGATGACGCCGAGATCATGGCCCGGGCTGTGGACGCCTACGCCTCGGGACCCCGGCTGTTCGAGACCGCCCTGACCTGCGAAGAAGCGGCTGCCGCCGCCGAACGGGCCGGCGACCGGGACCGGGCCCGGGGGCTGCTCGAACAGGCCAGCGGCCTCTTCGACCGGTTGGACGCATCCCGCGGGACCGCCCGCGTCGACGCACAGCTACGCCGTCTCGGGGTCCGCCGGGGCCGTCGCGGGCCGCGCAATCGGCCCCGGTGGGGCTGGCAGAGTCTGACGCCGACCGAGTCGATCGTGGCCGAACTGGTCGGCGAAGGCCTGACCAACCCGCAGATTGCCGAACGGCTGTACGTGTCGCGCCGCACCGTGCAGACCCACGTGTCCCACATCTTCACCAAGCTCGAGATCGGTTCGCGGGCCCGGCTGGCGACGCTGGTCGCCGAACACCGCGACGCCGACCCGGCCGACCTCGGCCCGTCCCCGGTCGCACCCACCTCCTGAAAGCGCGACCCCGGCACTCGGGTCGAGCGGCCCAATCGGGCCCCACTTGGGCGACGGCTACGTTGTCGGGGGGTCGCGAACGAAAGGGGGCGGACCTGACCACGATGCGAGGCGCCGCCGCGATCGTCGGCGTCGCCGACGAGGTGTCGCCCACCGGCGAACTCGCCCTGCGCGGCCGGGCGCTGGAAGCCAAGGTCGTGCGCGACGCGCTGGACGACGCCGGATTGTCGCTGGTCGACATCGACGGGGTGTGCCACGTGGGCGGTGCGATGGAATTCGCCGAATTCCTGGGGATCGCGCCCCGATTCGTCGACTCGACCCTCACCGGCGGGTCGTCCTTCGAGATCCACCTCGAACACGCCGCAGCGGCGGTGGCCGCCGGGGTCGCCGAGTGCGTGCTGATCGTGTTCGCCCAGACGCCCCGAGCCGACGGGACCGCGGCGCGGCGCGCCGGGGGCGGCAGCGGTGGCCGGCGTCGGCGCGGCCCGCTCTTCGGCGGGCCCGACCCGATCGCCGAATGGGAACTGCCCTACGGACTGCAGGGGCCGGTGGGCTCCTACGCGCTGGCCGCCAGCCGGCACATGTCACAGTACGGGACCACCTCCGAGCAGCTCGCCCACATCGCGGTGAACGCACGGCGGTGGGCGGCGCTGAACCCCCGGGCCAGACATCGCACCCCCATCACCGTCGCCGACGTGATCGACTCCGAGCCGATCGCGTCGCCGCTGCACAAACTGGACTGCTGCCTGGTCACCGACGGGGCCGGGGCCTGCATCGTCACCTCCACCGAGCGGGCCCGCGACCTGGCCCCGCCGGTGGTGACGGTGCTGGGCGCGGCCACCGCCACCACCCACCGCATGATCTCCCAGATGCCCGACCTGTGTGTCACCCCCGGCGCGATCAGCGGACCCGCGGCCTTCGCCATGGCCGGTGTGGGCCCGGCGGACGTGGACGTGCTGATGAGCTACGACAGCTTCACGATCACCCAGCTCCTGCATTACGAGGACCTGGGATTCTGCGCCAAGGGCGAGGGCGGGCCCTTCGTCGAGGCCACCGACACCGGCCCGGGCGGCTCACTTCCCACCAACACCAACGGCGGCGGCCTGGCCTACACCCACCCGGGCATGTACGGCATGTTTCTGATCGTCGAGGCGGTCCGTCAGCTCCGCGGCGAAGGCGGTGACCGTCAGGTGGCGGGCGCCGAGGTGGCGCTGGTGCACGCGTCGGGCATGGTGCTGTCGTGCACCTCCACCGCGGTGCTCGGTACCGAGGCGACGCTGTGAGCCCGACCGAACGCGACGGCCCGAGCCGGGTCGAGCGCTTCCAGCCGCCGACCAGCGAGGCGACCGTCGAGTTCTGGGAGGCCACTCGCGACGAGGTCTACCTGGTGCAGTGGTGCACCCGGTGTGACGACCCGATCTTTCACCCCCGTGAGGTCTGTCCAGGCTGTCTCCGCGACGACGCGCTTGAGTGGCGGCCCTCGGCGGGCACCGGCACGATCTACGCGCACAGCGTGCAGCACCGACCCGCACACCCGGGCATGGCGGCGCTGGTGCCCTACACCGTGGCGCTGGTCGACCTCGACGCCGGCAGCGGAGACGGGCGGACCATCCGGATCATGACCAACGTGGTCGACGCGGACGACGACGGCGCGGTGTCCAACGGCGACCCGGTCGGCCTGGTGTGGGAACCCCTCGACGACGGCCGCAACCTCGCCAGCGTCCGGATCGCGCAGCGACCGGCACCGTGACCACCCCCGTCGATCGGCCGCCCGCCGCGCCCGCCGACCGTGCCGAGGCGGTCGGGCGGATCCGCGCCCACGGCGGCCGGGTCACCGCCGCCAAACGCACCGTGCTCGATCTGCTCTACGGCGCCGGGCCGCCCCGTACCGCCGAACAGTTCGCGGACGCGGCGCACGGGGTGGACCGTTCGGTGGTCTACCGGTGTCTGCGCCAGTTCGAGGAGCTGGGGATCGCCGAGCACGTGCATCTGGGCCACGGCCAGGCGGTGTACCGCCGGCGGGGACTGCCCACCGTGCCGGTGGCCTGCGCCTCGTGTGGGGCGGTCGTCGAACTGGACCGCGGCGAGCTACGCGACCTGGAGCGGATCGTGGCCGACCGCACCGGAACCGAACTCGACCTGGTGCACTTTCCCCTCACCGGGCGGTGCGCCGCCTGCCGGGCCGCCGACTGAGCACCGCCCCCGGCGTGTTCCGTTATCGCCATTGGCTTGTGATAGGACGGGCGGGCCTCGTCGAGTCGTTCCACACCCGCTCCGCTCCGAAAGGCCCGTCTCATGATCGTCGCCATGCACGCCCCGGACGGTTTTCTGGAACCTTCGGTCGCGGTCGCCACGGCGCTGATCAGCGTGGTGATGCTGGGCTGGTGCCTGCGCCGATCGGCCGCTGAGCTCGACGACCGTCAGGTTCCGCTGGCCGGCCTGGCGGCCGCGTTCATCTTCGCCGCGCAGATGTTCAACTTCCCCGTCGCCGCGGGAACCACCGGCCACCTGCTGGGCGGGGCGCTGGCCGCGATCCTGCTGGGACCCTGGGTCGGCACGATCGTGGTGACCGTGGTGGTGGTGATCCAGGCGTTGGTGTTCGCCGACGGTGGGATCAGCGCGCTCGGCTACAACGTGGTCAACATGGCGATCGTCCCCGCCTTCGGCGGCTGGGCCCTGTTCGGGGTGTTCCGCCGGCTGCTGCCCGACGACGCCGGCGGGGTGGTGGGCGCCACCGGGCTGGCCGCGGGCCTGTCGGTGGTGCTCTCGGCGGTCGCCTTTTCGCTGGAGTGGCTCTTCGGGGCGTCCGCGCCGGTGCCGTTCGACACCGTGTTCACCGCGATGGTCGGGGTGCACGCGCTCATCGGCATCGGCGAAGGAGTGCTCAGCGCGTTGGTGGTGGCCGCGGTGCTGGCCACCCGTCCCGACCTGGTCCGCGGCGCCCGTGACCTGGCCGCAGAGCGGCTCGCCGGACGGGCCCGGGTCGGAGCCAGGACCTTCGTGCTGGCCGCGTTGGCCGGCGCCGTGGTGTTCGCCACCGTGGTCTCCCAGTTCGCCGTGGACGAACCCGACGGCCTCGAACGGGTCGCCGCCGACCACGGCTTCGCCGAGGTCGCCGGGGACCACGCGTTGACCGGGTCGCCCTTCGCCGACTACGCCACCGCGGGCATCACCAACCCCACGGCCTCGCTCGCGGTCGCCGGGTTGGCCGGCACCACCCTGGCCCTGGTCGTGGGTTACGGGCTGGCCACGGCGTCGCGGCGCGGGCCGCGCCCGCCGCTCGCCGGGACGTGAGCGACCCGCGAGGCACCGGGCGGGTCGACGGCCTGGCGGTGCCGGGTGACTCGCCGGTGCACCGGCTGGACGCCGCGGCCAAGCTCGCCGGACTGGTGGGATTCGTGGTGATCGTCGCGGTCACCCCTCGACGAGCCGTGGGCTTGTTCGTCGTGGACGCCGCGCTGGTCGTGGCGGCGGTGGTCGTCGCCGGGATCCCGGCCCGGGTGATGCTGACCCGCCTGGTGGCGGTGGTCCCGTTCGTCGCGTTCGCCTTCGCCCTGCCCTTCATCGGCTCCGGCCCGCAGGTCGACGTCGCCGGGGTGTCGATGGCCGCCGAAGGGCTCTGGGCGGCGTGGGGCATCGTCGCCAAGGCCCTGCTCGGCGCCGCCGCGTCGATCCTGGTGGTGGCCACCACCAGCCTGCCCGAGCTGCTGCGCGGGCTGGGTCGGTTGCGGATGCCGGCGGTGATGGTGGCGATCGTCGCGGTCATGGTGCGCTACGTCGACCTGGTCGCCGACCAGCTCGCCCGGATGCGCCGCGCCATGACCGCGCGGGGCCACGACCCGAGGTGGTTCTGGCAGGCCCGACCCATCGCCTCGTCGGTCGGCACACTCTTCGTCCGCTCCTATGAACGTGGCGAACGGGTGCACCTGGCCATGGTCGCCCGGGGCTTCGACGGCCACCTGCCGCCCGTCGACCCGCCGGCGCCTGCCTCGCGGGTCGCACCGGTCTGGGCGGCCGTGCCCGCGCTGGTCGCCGCCCTGGACCTCGTGGCGTGGGTGATGGTGACGTGAGTCGACCCGCGCCCGCGGTCCGGGTCGCGGGGCTGGGATTCACCTATCCGGGTCGTCCCGCGCCGGTGCTCGACGGTCTGGATCTCGAGGTCGCCGTCGGCGAGCGGGTCGCGGTGCTGGGGCCGAACGGGTCGGGTAAGACGACGTTCGCGCTGCACCTGAACGGCCTGGTCGAGTTGCAGTCCGGCCGGATCGAGATCGCCGGCGAGGCGCTCGGACCCGACACGCTGCGGGCGATCCGGCGGGCGGTGGGGCTGGTGTTCCAGGATCCCGACGATCAGCTCTTCATGACCACCGTACGGGACGACGTCGCCTTCGGGCCGGCCAACCTGGGGCTCCGCGACGCGGAGCTGGACGCCGCGGTGCGCGACGCACTGGATGCAGCCGGCGCCGCCGCGCTCGCCGACCGGGTGCCCCACCACCTGAGCCAGGGCGAGAAGCGTCGGGCCGCGATCGCCACGGTGCTGGCGATGCGACCCGAGATCCTGGTGCTCGACGAACCCACCTCGGGACTGGATCCGGCCGGCACGAGGGAGCTGGCCGATCTCCTCGGAACGCTCACCTCGACCCAGATCATCGTCACCCACGATCTGCCGTTCGCCCTGGCGGTGTGCACCCGGGCGGTCGTCCTCGCCGAGGGCCGCATCGCCGCCGACGGCCCCGTCGAGGAGCTCCTCGCCGACACCGACCTGCTCGCCCGTCACCGACTCGAGTTTCCCCTCGGCGACCGCCGCTGACGCTCGCCCGTTCCGCTTCGACCACCCCCGGCCTGGCCTCGGCCTGCCCCCGGCCTGCCCCCCAGGCGAAATTCGGAGCGAAAAGGTCGATATGCCGCCTTTTCGCTCCGAATTTCGCAGAGAGGTCGGGGGTCGGGGGTCGGGGCGGGGGGATCGGGTCAGGCGCCGACGGGGGCCGACGGGGTGAAGCGCACCGGCAGGTGCTTGAGACCACCCACCAGCGGGATGCCCATCGCGTGCAACGGCACCGCGTCGCCCACGACCTCGAGGTCGCCCAGGCGCTGGAACATCCGGCGGAACCCCACCGAGAGCTCCCGACGGGCCAGGTGCGCGCCCAGACAGAAGTGCGGGCCCGGGCCGCCGAAGCCCAGGTGGTTGTTCGGGTCGCGCCGCACGTCGAAGACCTCCGGGTCGTCGAACACGCGCGGGTCCCGGTTGGCGATCCCGTAGAACAGCACCATCCGGTCGCCTTCGGAGAACTGGTGACCCGACACCTCCACGTCGCCGGTGGCGGTGCGTCGCATGAAGGTGACCGGCGAGGCGTACCGCACGATCTCCTCCACCGCGGTGGGGGTCACCTCGTCGGGGTCGGCCATCCAGATGGCCCGCTGGTCGGGGTGCTGGCTGAGCAGGTTGGTGCCGTGGCTGAGCGCGTTGCGGGTCGTGTCGTTGCCCGCCACCGCCAGCAGGATGAAGAACGCCCCCAGCTCGTCGGGAGCGAGCATGTCCTCGTCGACGTCGTTGAACACCAACTTGGTGGTCAGATCGTCCGCGGGATTCCGGCGCCGGTGGTCGGCCAGTTCCCGCATGAGCGCCGTCAGTTCCTCTCCTGCACCGAACAGGGCGGAGATGATGTCGTCGCCTTCGAAGGAGTCCGGGTCGCCCGCGCCCAGGATCACGTTGGTCGCCGCCAGCACGGTGTCGAATTCGCTGCGGGGAATGCCCATCATGTCGCAGATGACCAGCAGCGGGTAGGGCTGGGAGAACACCTCGACCAGGTCGGCCTCGCCCCGTTCACAGAAGCCGTCGATCACCTCGTCACAGATCCGTTCCACCGAGTCGAGCACGCCCTGGAGCTGGCGGGGGGTGAAGGACCGGGCCACGATGCCCCGCTGGCGGGCGTGGCGGGGGTCGTCCATGTTGATGAAGGATCCGAAGTACTCCAGCGCCTCGGTGGGCATGTCGGGGATGTTGGTGGCGCCCCGTCCGGAACAGAAGTCCTCGGGCCGACGACTGATCTCGACCACCTCGGCGTGGCGGGTCACCGCGAAGAACTCGTCGGGCACACCGGTGAGCTGGTTCGGGCTCTCGGCGCAGGTGAAGGGTGCCGCTTCCCGAAGCTCGCCGAGTAGGGGCATGCGCTCCTCGAGCGGCAGCCGCCACAGGGTCGGGTCGGCGATGTCGATCTGGGTGACGCTCATGGCCAGCATCGTAGGAGCCCGCAGCGCCAGCCGGAGCGTTCAGTCCTCGGCGGCAAGCACCGGGTCGAGCTCGTTCAGCCCGGGTTGCGCGGCGAGGCGGTGCAGCCCGGCGAAGGCGCGGCACACGTCCTGGGCGGTCGCGAACCATTCGATCTGTTCGATGAATCGGGGCTCGGTGGTGAACCCGGTGGCGATCTCGGCGTTCGACCTCGGCGCGACCTGGTCGTCGAGAAAGGCCGTCTGCTCGTCGGGCGGGGTTGCCAGGTACTGCTCGCCCAGTCCCTCGGCGTAGTGCAACAGCAGCATCTCACGGGTGGTGAGCAGCGGCGTGTTGCGGTCGGCGTGGTCGGACCACCGGGCGAATTGGTCCTCCACGGCACCGCGGCCGACCAGGTCGATCAGCAGGTCGGTGGCGGTGTTGTCGCTGATAGCGATCATCTGCGTGGCCACGTGCTCGAGCGGGAACTCCGCCCCGGCCGGAGCGGCCTGCAGCGCACCGTCGACGCCTTCGTTACCGAGGCTGCGCACGTCGGGCACGGCGACCTGCTGAGCCCAGGCCAGGTCACCCGCGGCGACCGCTTCGGCCAGCGCGCCCAGCACGAACAGCTTGAACTGCGAGGCGATCGGGCGCACCGTGGTGGCGGCCTCGGCATGCACCGGTGCACACGTTCTGTCGTCGCCGACCCGAGCGGCCAGCAGGCTGGTCTGGCGGCCCAACTCACCCAGGGAGCGAGCGATCGGCGCCCAGGCGGCCGCCCCGGCCGAGGTGGAACCGGCCGGGGTGGTCGACGGTGCCGGTGCCGTGGTGGTCGCCGTCGAGGGCGACCCCGAACACGACGCCAGCACGAGCGCGGCCACCACGGCCACCACGGTGCTCACCCGCCCCGACGGGCGCGCCCCGTGCAGGCGAATCCGGTCGGTGGACGTGGCGATCACGGTCGGCTCCGGCTCGTCTCGGCATCGGTGGGCGGGCCGCACCAGCGTACCGGGGGGAATTTGGAGGGCCGGGGCGGGGCCGGGGCTGGCCGTCGGGCGCCGACCCGCCCAGCCGCGGTTTCCTTGACACCTGCCAAGACGCTACGGTCGCGGGGCACCGGTCGGGCCGGACCGGACGGCTCCACGGCACACAGGGGAAGCGACCATGTCGATCGAAACGTTGAAGGAACGGGTCCGTCGCCAGCGCGACGAGGTGCCCGCGATGTACGGCGACATCGACTTCGACGCCATCCCCGAGCGGCTCGCGCTCGAACCGGGCGCCGAGACCGACCTGCCACCCCAGGTGAAGGTCACCCGGGAGGAGCTCTTCGCCGACACCGAGCTGATCGACCTGATGGCCACCGCCACCATGCTCGGTGACATCGTGTGCGACGCCTACGTCGCCCGCATGCCCGACTACGGCATGCAGGAGTTGATCCGCATGGTCGTGCTCGCCTGCAGCGACGGGTTGGAGGCGGTCGACGATCCTCCCGCCGAGCTGGTCGCCTTCATCGAATCCATGGAACACGTGCCCGACTGGATCGACCTCGACCTCATCGAGGAAGGCGCCCGCGCTGAACGGGTCGTCGCCGCGCTGGCCTCGCCGTACGCGATCCGGGGGGCGTTCCTGGCGACGTTCCTCAACCAGTACGCGGCACTGCCCATGGCGATCACCGGCTCGCTGTCGGACAAGCGGGCCGCCCAGCGCGTGAACGAGACCGCCTTGTTCTTCGCCTCCACGGTCCTGCCCGGCGGCATGCGCCGGGACGGACCCGGGTTCCATGCCGCGGCGATGGTGCGCCTGATGCACTCGATGGTCCGCTACAACGCCCTGACCCGTACCCGCTGGGACCAGAGCCGATTCGGGATCCCGATCCCCCAGGTCGACCAGATGCCCGCGGGCCTCATCGGCGCGTTCCTGCTGTCCGCCGAGGTGGTGCGATCCGGGCGCAGCACCTACGACGCCACCGAGCGCGCCCAGATCGAGTTGTCGCGCTACCGGTGCCACCTGCTGGGCCTGCCCGAGGAGCTGCTGCCCACCGACCCCGAGCAGATGATCGCGGTGTTCCTGGCCCGGGCCGCGACGCTGCGCAAGGGCTTCGACGACGACACCTGCGGGGAACTGGTGCGGGCCACGATGGCCGCGTACCTGCGCCCAAACCGCTCGATCCCCAACCGGATCGCCGAGTCGATCGAGAAGGCGTTCTCGACCGCGTTCTTCATCCGGGTGTTCCTCGACGGAGACGAGGAGCGGGCCGCGGAGATGGGCGTGAACCTGTCGGCGGCCGACAAGCTGCGCGTCGCGGCAACCGGGCCGCTGATCTTCGGTCGACTCAAGACGGTGCAACTGCTCAACAAGGTCCCGCCCCTGCGACCCCTCACCGACGTGGCGGTGACCTGGACGCTGCGCCAGCGGCTCAAGGGCTACGGCCAGGCCGAGTTCCGCACCGACGCCTCGACCTACACCCACGGTCGGCGGGCCTCGTCGAAGCGTTCCCGTGCCGCCGAGACGCCCGAGGCCGTGTCGGCCTGACGCCCCGGGTTCAGGCCCGGCCCAGGATCCGATCCACGCTGATCTCGATGGCCACCCGGTCGGGTCGCGCTCCCGGGCGCCGGTAGCGCCCCGCGTACCGCTCGACGGCGACCGCCACCCGGTCGGGGTCGTCGGTGACCACCGCCTCGCCCTCCAGGGTGAGCCAGCGACCCCCGTCGACCTGGCAGACCGCGGCCCGTGACCCCCGGGCGATGTTCGCGACCTTCACCGACGAGGCGAACGAGATGATCCGCACCAGGCGCGCCTCGGTGTCGTAGGTGAAACCCACCGGCACCACGTGGGGGGTGCCGTCGGCTCTCAGCGTGGTGAGGGTCGCCAGGTGCGACTCGTCGAGGAAGGCGAGCACCGCGTCGTCGGGTCGTGCGAGGTCGATCATGGCGTTGGCACGGTAGCTGAGGTGGACCCGCCACGGAGCAGGCGGCGAGGACCCGCCGGAGGCTCGATTGTCCGCACGGCGCGACTGCACAACAGCCGGGCGTGACCAGAAGGTGCTAGGAAGGCGGGGCATGCGCATGGAGGAGGGAGGATCGAACGACCTGAACCCGGACGCGCCCGCGATCGAAGGATCCGAGCGAGACCGGGCGCTTGGGACCGCAGTGCTGTGTGGTCTGCTCGCGCTGGTCCCTCGACTGTTGACCGTCGGGCACGCATTCAACATCGACGAGTGGTTGTGGATGCACCGATCGGTGGTGTTCTCGAACGCGCTGCTGGGGGCTGATCCTGGCGCGATGAGCGCCGACGAGCCGCTGCCCGGCACGATGCCCGGAATTCCCACGGTGTGGCTCGGCAGTCTGGGACGGCTCCTCTGGAACATCGCCAAGACGCTCGGCATCGTCGATACACAAGAGTCGTTTCTGCAGGCGGCGTCGGGCTACACGTGTGCACAGATCGTCGTCGCGATCGCCACATCCCTGCTCATCGGACTGTTCGCCTGGCTGGTCACGAAATGGATGTCGTGGACCGTCGGGCTGGTCGCGGGCGCCGTTCTCGCCGTCGAGCCATTCTGGGTGTCCCTCGGGTCGATCCTGCACACCGACGAACTCGTCGCGCTCTTCGGATCGACCGGGCTGGTGGCCCTCTCCTGGGCTCTCGGCATTCCCGAAGGCGTCAGGACGCCACGGAGCCCGCGGCGCTGGGTCGTCGTGGGAACGGCACTGGTGACCTGTTCGGTACTGACCAAACTCAACGGCCTGGGATTCGCCGTCCCCGGAGCCGGGCTGATCGCGTGGGCCGCGTTCCGGTCGATCCGGCGACGTGACGTGACGGTTCCCCTGTTGCGTGGCAGTCGCAAGGCGGCAGGGATCGTGGTCTGCGCCGGGCTCGCAAGTCTGGCCACGATCGTCGTGCTCTACCCGGCCCTGGTGTTCGATCCATCAGGGCAGTTCGACGCCTTGGCGCACACCGTCGAGATCTCAGGGGGCGACCGGCGTCTGTTCTTTCTCGGCAAGCCCGTCGTGGGACCCGGCCCTGGCTTCTATCCGATCAGCCTGGCCTACCACTCGACCCTCTGGGTGAGCGTGCTGCTTCCGATCGGCATCGTCGTCGCCGTCGTTCGCCGCAGCACTCGCCGCTTCGCCATCCTGGCGCTGCTGTTCGGGCTGGCACCGGGCGTCCTGCTGCTGACCACGACCCTCTCCTACGCCCGGTACGGGCTGGTCATGCTCGGACCGTTCAGCCTTGCTGCGGCAATGGCGCTTCATCCTGCGCCTCGGTCGACGGACCGGCGGAACGCGCTGGTCACCCGACTCGCAGGTGTGGGCATCGCCGGTGCATTCGTCTTTTCGGTCGTGGTCGCTCCCTGGGGAGGACTCACCTTCAATCCGCTGCTGTCAGCGGCCCGTTCTCCCATGGAAACGGTCACGGTCGGGTGGGGTGAGGCTCCCTACCTCGCGGCGCCGGTCATCCAACGGGACGTCGAGCGCCAGGGCCTGATCTGCGAAGCGGTGACCGTCGCGGGGTTCGGCGTCGCCCCCCAGCGCGGGACGTGTCGGTTCGCGCTGGTGAAAAGCCGTTCCGAGGCCGACTATGTCGTGGTGAGCGCGGCCAGGCGTCAGTTGTGGGCCTGGACGTTGCGGGACCTTCCGACCACCCACGAACTCGTCGAAACCCGCTGGATCCACGGGCAGCCGATCGCGGAGATCTGGCGACGCCGCGGACTGGTCGCGGAATGACGGCCGGGGGCACCGAGGCCCCCGCCGCCGCGCCGGATCGGCGTCAGGTGCCGGTGTAGACCGGGGTCCGTCCCTGCATCCAGGCCGCGCCGGCCTCGGCGAGATCGTTTGATGCGAGACACCGGAGCTGCCCGGCGCCGGCCTCGGCGAGGCCCGCTTCGACGCCGCCGGCGTTCGCCGCGACGGCCCGCTTGATCGCGGTGACCGCCAGGGGTGGACGAGCGCTGAGCTGCTCGGCGAGTTCGGTCGCGGCCGCGTCGAGCTCGGCGCGGGGCACGACCCGGTTCACCAGGCCCAGCCCGAGCGCTTGGGCGGCGTCGACCCGCTCGGCGAGCCACATCAGCTCCTTGGCCTTGGCCGGGCCGACCAGCTCGGGCAGCCACACCGTGCCGCCCAGATCGGGCATGAGGCCCCAGTTGGTCTCGAGCACGCCCATCGACAGGTCGTCCGCGGCGATCCGCAGGTCACAGGCGAGCGCCAACTGGCATCCCGCACCGAGCGCATGGCCCTGCACCGCGGCGATCGTCGGATACGGCGTCTCGGTCAACCACGTGAAGCTGTGCTGCACCCGGCGCAGGCTCGTCGGACCGTCCAGCCCTTCGAGATCTTCCGCGCCGGCGGATCCGAAGAAGTCGGTGAGCACCGCGGTGTCGAGCCCGGCCGAGAACGATCGACCCGCGCCCGACACGATCAGGGCACGGATGGTCGTGTCCTGGCCGATCTCGTCCGCGATCCGACGCAGCTCGTACCACATGTGGTGGGTCTGGGCGTTGAGCTTCTCGGGGCGCTCCAGTCGCAGCCGGGCGATGGAACCGTCGCGGGTGAGCGACACCGTCGGGGTCGGCTCATCGCTCACGACAGGATCTCGGCGATCTGTTCGAACTGGAACGCCGGGCCCCCCAGCAGCACCGTGGTCAACAGGGTCTGTTTCCACACCTCGGCCTCCTCGGTGACCTTGCCCACCGGCCCGATCAACGAGACGTCCTCCACGAGGGACAGCGGTACCGCGGCGATCGCCTCGTCCTTGCGGCCGTCCAGGTACAGGTCCTGGATCCGGGCGCACTCGGCCTCATAACCCATCCGTGCGAACACGTCGTAGTGGAAGTTCGCGCCCCGGGCGCCCATCCCGCCGATGTAGAGCGCCAGCATGGGGCGGATGAAGTTGGCGCAGGCTTCGATGTCGTCGCCGATGATCACCGGCAGCGTCGAGATGATCTCGAAGCCCTCCAGGCCGCCGTGCCGGCTGGTGTCGCGGGCGAACCCCTCGGCGAGCGCCTCCCGGTAGAACGCGTCGCTCTTGGGCGAGAACCAGAACGGCAACCAGCCATCGGCGATCTCCGCGGCGAGCGCCACGTTCTTGGGACCCTCCGCGGCGAGCATGATCGGCAGATCCTCACGCAGCGGGTGCACCGTGGACTTGAGGGGCTTGCCCAGCCCGGCCCCACCCGGAAACGGAAGCTGGTAGTGATCGCCGTCGAAGGTCACCGGACCTTCGCGGGCCAGCACGTCGCGGACGATCGAGATGTACTCACGGGTGCGGGCCAGCGGGCGCGGGTAGGGCTGGCCGTACCAGCCCTCGACCACCTGGGGGCCCGAGGCACCCAGCCCGAGGATGAACCGTCCGCCGCTGAGGTGGTCCATGGTCAGCGCCGCCATCGCCGCCGCGGTGGGCGTGCGGGCCGACATCTGCATGATCGCGGTGCCCAGCCGCATCGACTCGGTCGCCGCACCCCACCAGGCCAGCGGGGAGATGCAGTCGGATCCGTAGGCTTCGGCCGTCCAGATCGAATCGAAGCCCAGACGCTCGGCTTCGGCGATCCGCTCGTGGACGTCCGCGGGCGGACCCGACGACCAGTAGCCGGTGTTCAGTCCGATCTTCATGGGTGTCGCCTTCCGTCGGTGGGGCCGGGCGTTGCCGGCGGCAGCTCGTCGAGCGGATGGTAGTCACCGGTGTTCGGGTCGGGAATCTCCCGGGCAGGTGCCGCCTCGGACGCCCGAGGCTCACCACGTCTCAACGCGACCGTGCGATGAGCGCCGCGCAGAGCGCACCGACGAGCGCGGCGCCCGCACCGACCGCGAACGCGACGGTGAACGCGCCCTCGGAGGGTTCAGAGGTGCCCGCCACGGTGAAGGTGGCCAGCAGCGCCACGCCGAACTGCGCGCCGATCGCGCCGCCGACCCGTCGGAGCACCGCGTTGATGGAGTTGGCCACCGCGGTCTCGCCGGCATCCACCGAAAGGGTCACCAGGCTGCCCATCACGGCGACGGCCACGCCGAAGCCGGCGCCCACCACCACCAGCTCGGCGACGATCATCCACAGATTCGGGCGGGCGAACGCGAGCCCGGCGAGCCCCGCGGCCATCGCGAGGAGGCCGGCCATCAGGGCGGGACCCTGGCCGAATCCACGCACGATCCGCCCGGTGGTCGGCCCCCCGACCGACTGGCCCACGGCCCGGGGCACCAGCACCAGCCCGGTGAGCAGCGGACCGGCGGTGAGACCGAACGCGGTCAGGTGGGCCCCGGTGCCCGACTGCAGCAGGAAGGTGACCAGCACCCCGGTCCCGACCGCCGCGTACCCGCTCATCAGCGACGCGGCGTTGGTGAGCAGCATCGACCGCGACGCCAGCACCCGCAGGTCCATGAGCGGCTCGTCGGTGGACAGTTCCTGGAAGACCCAGCCGACGAACGCGGCCACGGCCAGCGCGAACATGGCGAGGGTGAATGGGTCGGTCCACCCGCGTTCGGGACCCTCGGTCACCGCCAGGATCACCCCGGTGAGGGTGGCTCCGAAGAGGACCGCGCCGCCGATGTCGAGGCCGCGGCGGACCGTGGCGGGCGAGTCGGGCACCGACCTGACGACCGCGACCAGCGCGCCGGACAACGCGATGGCCCCCAGCCAGAAGATCCATCGCCATCCCAACCACTGGGTGATCATCCCGCCGGCGGCGTAGCCACCCAACGACCCCAGCCCGAACCCGCCGGTGAGGATGCCGATGCCGGTGGAAACCCGGCCCGAGGGCAGCTCGTCGCGCACGATCGCGAACGACAGCGGGAACACCGCACCCCCCAGGCCCTGGACGACCCGGCAGACCACGACCAGCCCGATGGTGGGGGCCAGGGCCGAGCCGACACTTCCCACCAGGAACACCCCGAGCGCGACGAGCAGGATCCGGCGTTTTCCGGTGCGGTCGGCGAGTTTGCCCAGAAACACCGGGGTCACCGACGCGACGATGAAGTACCCCGACAGCAGCCAGGTGGTCCAGGTCCGGGACGCGCCCAGGTCGTCCTGGACGACGGGCAGCGCCGGGGTGATGGCGGTCTGTTGGAACCCGAACACCGTCACGGCCAGGAACAGACCGGCGAGGGTGACCGACCATCCCGGTCGTTCCTGTTCGACCGGGTCGACCTGGGCACTCCGCCGGGCGCGCCCGGGTCCCCCGCGTCCGGTGGCGTCGGATCCAGTCACTGTGAATTCGTCCTAGTGCACCGGAGGTGGAGTTCCCCAGCGCGTCGACCTGCCCGGTCGGGTGGCGCGTCGAGACGGGACGATCGGGCCGCGGGGAACGACCGGGCCCATGCGGCGGCGCGAAATGGGTACAGTCGGGAGGCGAGGCCGTCGCAGTGAAGGGGGAACCATGACGGTTGGGAAGGGCGAAGAGGTGCGTCGGCCGTGACCGGCCAGCCGGTTCGGGCCGAGCTGGACGACCCCGTGTTGCACCGGTATCTCACCGATCACTGCTTCGCCCCCTTCGTGCTGGTCGGCCGTGACCTCCAGATCCACTACGCCAGCCCGCCACTGACCCGCCTGCTGGGGTGGGAGCCGGCGTCGGTGGTGGGCCGCTCCGCGGTGGATCTGTTGAGCGAAGACGGGCTCGCGCTGGCCGCCAGTGGACTGGACGAGGTCGACTCGGTGGCCCGTGATCCCCAGTGGTTCCCCACGCCGGTGCAGGTGGGGATCCTCACCGCGGACGGCGACATGGTCGAGATCGACGTGGTCGCCCGGCCGGTTCGACACGAGAACTTCGACGGCTTTCTGGTGCAGTTGCATCCGCCCAGTCCCGCTCCCCGCTACGGGGAGGTGACCCGGGCGATCCTCGACGGCAAGGACGAACACGAGATCCTCCCCATGCTGCCGCCGCTGCTCGAACGCGACATCCCCGGCACCCGGGTGGCCATCGGCATCGGCTGGACCGGCACCCACTTCGCCCGCTCGGTCGGCGACGACGAGCTGTTGGCCCTCGACGACCCGCCGGTGAGGGACCGTCCCGCGCTCGCCGAGTTGATCCGGTCCTCCGGCGACGCCTACGCCCTGACCCCGTCGTTGTCGGACGGCACCGTCGCCCGCGCGGCCGACGCCGGGTTCCGTGCGTGCTGGGGCGCGCCGCTGTTCGCCCGCAATCCGGTGGGCCAGGGCTCCGCGCTGGTGCTGTGGCACTGGTCCGACATCCAGCCGGGGCCGATCATGCGCGGGCGGGTGGACCGGTTGATCGACTTCGCCAGGCTGGTGCTGGACTGGGCCGACCAGCAGCGGCGCCTGGCCTGGGAGGTCGCCCACGACCAGCTCACCTCGCTGCTCAACCGGGGCGAGTTCATGGCCCACCTGGCGTCGTCGGAGGGCCGGGGCCGGGCGGTGCTGTTCTGTGACCTCGACGACTTCAAACCGGTCAACGACCTGCACGGGCACCGGGTCGGTGACGAGGTGCTCCAACGGGTGGCGCGGCGCATGCAACTGGCCGCGGCTCCGCATCCGGTCGCCCGGCTCAGCGGCGACGAGTTCGCCGTGTTGGTGCAGCCGATCACCGGGGAAGCCGAGGCGACGGGGGTCGCGCAGGCGATCCAGGACGCCCTGGCTCCCCCGTTCGGTCTCGACGAGGGGTCGGCGACGGTGGGGGTGAGCATCGGCATCGCGTCGGACCCGGCCGGGACGCTGGCCGCGGACGCGCTGGTGGACGAAGCCGACCGGATGCTGCGTGCCTGCAAGTCCGCCGGCAAGAACACCATCCGGTCCGTGGTGGTCTAGCTGGCGCGGCCGCCTTCGACGCCGGCGTAGATGAAGCCGTAGGCCTCGTCGCGGTGGGGCACGCCGGTGTCGGCGAGCACCGGGCCCCAGTCGCCGGTCACCTCCGGGTTGGAGTCCTCCATGCCGTGGTCGGCGACCAGAAACCACGCGGTGCGATCGCCGATTCCGGCGCGGTCCGCGGCGGCCAGCACCTCACCCAGGCGGGCGTCGGTGTCGCGCAGACCGGCGTGACCGATCTCCGAGTGGGGCCCGCCGGCGTGGAATGCGGCGTCGGTGAGCGAAAAGTTCACCCACATGAACCGGGGCAGCGGACCGTGCGCGCCTTGGAGCGCCTCGACGGCCTGGGTCATCGACAGGTGGTCGATGCGCGAGGCGAGCTCGTAGTTCTTCTCGGGCCGCACGAAGCGTTCGGTGACGAAGGGCAGGTCCTCGACCTTGGGTGGCGTGGCGATCGCGCCGCCCGCGCGCATCGTGGCGAAGATCGACACGTCCGCGCCCACGTCGCACATCTCGTTGCACGAAACGCTGAGCGCGTCGGGCCAGGTGCGCTTGACGGCCTGGTGGATGGTCTCGACGTCCGGGTTCAAGTTGTTCATCGACCACGCCCAGGTCGAGGGCGAGTTGGTGATGACCTGGCTGCCGGCGGTCTTGTCGTACCAGGCGTTGTTGATGATGCGGTGGTGTCCGGGGTGGGTGCCGGTGAGGATGCCGGTGTGATTCGCCAGGGTCAGGGTGGGCAGCGACGCCATTGCCCCGTGGCCGAACGACACGCCCTCGTCGATCAGGCGGGCCACGTTGGGCAGCTCCCCGGCGTCGACCAGCTCGTGGAGCACGTTGGGGTTGCAGCCGTCGAAGAGCAGCCCGATCACGTGCTCGGGACGCTGGGCCGAGTCGTCGAAGAGCCCTTCGAGCACGTCGCCGTCCTGACGTCGCAGCAGCGCGTCGGCTCGGACCCGGCCGTTCTGGCCCACCCCGTCGACCGGTGCGGCGCCCATGAGCGCGAGCACCGTGGGAGCCACGTCGATCAGCCGGCAGGCGCGGGGCACCACGCCCTGACGGCGCACGCCGGTGCCGGCCAGGATGAAGGGCGCCCGGGCCTGGATCACCGTGGGCGAGCCGTGTTCACCGCGGTGGCCGCCCTGGTCCTCCCAGTTGTGGGCCGAGGTGTGCACGCTGATCAGGTCCGGCGCCCAGGGGGCGTCGAAGATCTGGGCCACCATCTCGTAGCCGTAGGGGTAGGACACCCGGGTGCGGTCCGGCCAACGGTTGGTCCGCTCGGCGTCGGCGGGCGCGAAGCGGTCGAGGGCCTGGTCGGCCAGCGGGTTGCGCCCCGCGACGTCCACCACGTCGTAGCGCCAGCCGTGCCCGTCCGCGGTGCGGGTGAAGCGCACCGAGCCGTCGACCGCCCGGGCATCGTAGACGGGCTCCCGGTCGGTCCGGTCCACCGAGAGCACCATCTCGACGATCGGCGACAGGGCCGAATCGACCAGCGCGTCGGACAGGGTGGCGACCTGGGCGGGGTCGGGCAGCGGCGCGACCGGTGCGGTCGTCGGGATTTCGTCGTCAGGCATGCCCCGGACCCTAGAAGACCGCCCCCGACCCCGCATCCCAAGCGAAATTCGGAGCGAAAAGGTCGAATGTCCGCCTTTTCGCTCCGAATTTCGGGGTGGGGTGGGGTCGACCGGGTGGGGTGGACCGGGTGGGTGGGGCGGGGTGGGTCGGGCGGCGCGACGGGCGAGGCGTCGGATCAGACGACGCCGGTGCGCTGGACGCGTTGGAGGAACGCCCAACCGGGCAGGGTCGGGAACCAGAACGTGAACAACCGGAACACCAGCACGATCGCGCCCGCGGTGGGCGGGTCGACCCCGGCCGAGATCAGCGCCGCGGTCAGCGCCGCCTCGATGCCGCCGACCCCACCGGGCGTGGGCACCGCGGAGCCGACGGTGTTGGCGACCATGTACAGCGCCCCCACCTGGGCGAAGTCCATCGACACCCCCATCGCCGACACGGTCACCGAGAACGCCGCGATCGTGGCCAGCTTGGCCAGCGCCGCGCCACCCACGAGCTGGGTCAGCTTGCGGGGCCGGCGGGCCAGCGAGGCGAAGCTCGCCAGCGCGGGGCCGACCGTGCGGCGCACCCAGGGCACCACCACCCGGCGGCCCCACGCGCTCAACACCACCGCGCCAGCCGCCGCGCCGAGCAGCACGACCAGGCCCAGGGTGCGGGTGGTCGAGGGCCACTCGAAGTCGCCGAGCTGGTCGGCGGCGCCGCCCCACACCAGGAACACCACGATGAACACGAACTGGACCACCCCGCTCACCGCCGAGGTCAGCCCCACCGCCGCCGCGCCCACCGTGAGGTCCACCCCTTCGCGTTGCAGGTAGCGGGCCCGCAGCGCCATCCCCCCGGCGTTCGCCGGGGTGAAACGGTTGAGGAACCCCTGGGCGAACATGACCTGGCTGGTGCGCACGAAGGGCAGCTCCACCGTCACCGAACCCATCATCGACAACGCCCCACCGGAGTTGATGACCACCACGAGGGCCACCAGCAGCGGCACCGCCGCCCAGTTCATGCCGGCGAAGGCGTCCGCGATGCTCCGCCAGTCCGAAGCCAGCGAGATCACGTAGTAGGCGAGCACGCCGCTGCCCACCAGCGACACGACCCCCTGGACCGACACGCGACTGACCGGCGCGAGTTCCACCGATTCGGCACCCACCGCCTGTTGCACCCCGTCGCGCAGGTCGCCCATGGTCAGCGCCGAGCGCTTCAGCGCCTCCCGGGTGGGAGCCGAGATCACCAGGGGTTGCAACAGCGGCAGGACCGCGGCCAGTCGGTCGCTTCCCAGTGCCCGATCCGCCGCGGTGACCGCCCGGTCCACGCCCACCAGCAGGGCGAGCGAACACAGCAACTCGGCGAGGTCCGCGGCCAGCGTCTGGTCGTCCGCGTTCGTCGACGCCCACCGGAAGCCCACCAGCGTCGGGGTGTCGCCGTCGACCAGCACACTGTGGGCGTTGAGCCAGCCGTGCGCGATGCGCCGGTCGTGCAGCCTGGCGACCTGGGTGAACAGCTCCACCAGCAGCTCATCGGAGATCTCCCCGGCGTCCATCGCCGCCAGCGGGGTGCCCTCGACCCAGGTGGTGGCGCTCACCGTGGCGTCGTCGTGGGTGAAGCCGATCGCCACGGGCCGCGCGGCGGCGACCCCGGCGGACCGGGCCAGACCCAGGATGAGCTGTTCGTGTTCGACCACCCGGCGCGGCGAACCGACCGGCCGGCGGGCGTGGAATCCCTTGAGGCGCAGGGCCCGCCAGGCCCGCAGCACCAGGTCCTGGTCGCGCTGGTCCCGCCCCAGCACCACCGCATGGGAGGCGGGTCCGGTCCGGTGACGGACCCGAAAGCTCGGCGCGGTCCTTTCGGTGCCGTGCGGGGTGACCGCGACCGCCTCGAGCCCGACCCCGCCGAGGGTCGCCGCGACCGTGTCGGGGTCGACCCGTCGGGGCGGCGCGCCGCTGATCACCAGCGCGACCGATCCCATCAGCGAGCCCACCGCCAGGATCAGCAGCAGGTTCATCGGAAGTTCGGTCGCGGTGAGCACCCGCAGGAACGCCACCGCCGCGATCGCCCAGGTGGCGATCCGGCTCCAGGCGCGGGGCACGAAGGGGGTGGCCACGGTGATCACGGCCGCGGCCGCGGCCAGCAACGCGGCCGACGGGTAGGCGCTGCCGCTCAGCCACGACTCGATGACCCGCGATCGCTGCAGACCCGCGGGCACCTCGCCGTGCACGGAGCCGTCGAGCAGGGCCATGACCAGCCCGCCCGCGGAGGCGGCCAGGAGGGCGAGTCCCAGAAAGCGCCACTGGCGGCGCACCAGGAGCCACACGACCGCCGCCGGGATCGCCACGCTGATCACGACCTGGACCAGACCGACGAAGGCGAAGGTCACCCCGTCGGGGATGGTGCGCACCAACCGGACCAGGTCGGTGCTGACCTCGGTGATCGAGCTGGCGAACAGACGGCCGAAGACCACCAGTCCCGCGGTGACCGTCGCCGCCACGACGACCCGGGCGACGTCCGCGGGGTGGCGCTCCCAGGGCGGTGCGGATCGCCCCGTCCCGTCGGTCACGACCGGGCCGCCCGCATCGGCGTCCCCACCCGGTGCCGCCGCGCTCCCGCCTGGGGCATCACCCGGGTTCCCGGTCCTCCCGGAGTCGTTTGAAGATCACGAAGGGCAACAGGAACGACGCGACCAGGCCGCCGAACCAGACCACCACCGCGGCCAGGATCCAGGTGCCCAGCCCGTGGATCTGCAACCCGTCGCTGACCAGTGAGGTGCCGATCAGCGCGAGCAGGCTCACGATCAGGGCGGTGCTTCCCAACAGGGCGGGCGAGCGGCGCCGGGCGGCTTCGCGCAGCATCGGGGCCACCACGATCGAGATCAGCGTGTAGATGCCCACGGCGACGAGGAATCCGTTGGCGCTCAGCGACATGTCGGCGAGCACCGCCGCCGCGATCACCAAGGCGATCGCGTTGGCGATGAGCTGGACGACCACCGAGAGCACCAGGCGCATCGCCGGATCCTAGGTGGCGCCCCGGCCCGGCACTGCGGATCGTTGCGCCCCGGTGGCGCGGCGCGTCGGGCACAATCGGAAGCAGACCCCGATCCCGCTCCGAGGAGAGGCCGCCATGCTCGCCGCCGTCGCCACCGCGCTGCATCCCGACGATCCGCTCGCCGGCCTGTTCGTGGGGGAACATCCCGTCCCCGAACCTCCCGAGGGTTGGGTCCGGGTGCGGGTGCGCGCGGCGTCGTTGAACCATCACGACCTGTGGACGCTGCGCGGGGTGGGGATCCGGGCCGACGCCTTGCCCATGGTGCTCGGGTGCGACGCGGCCGGGGTCGACGACGACGGCAACGAGGTGATCGTGCATTCGGTCATCGCCTCGGAGGGTTGGCAGGGCGACGAGACCCTGGACCCGGGGCGGTCCCTGCTGTCCGAACGGCATCCGGGTGCCCTCGCCGAATGGGTCGCGGTCCCCCGGCACAACCTGGTGCCCAAACCCGCCGAACTCAGCTTCGCCGAGGCGGCCTGTCTGCCCACCGCCTGGCTCACCGCCTACCGCATGCTGTTCACCAACTCCGGGGTCGGGCCGGGGGGCACCGTGCTGGTCCAGGGGGCCGGCGGCGGGGTCGCCACGGCCCTGCTGGTCCTGGGACGCGCCGCGGGCTACCGGATGTGGGCGACGGCCCGCACCGAGGACAAGCGGGCCCGGGCGCTGCAGATCGGCGCCGACGCGGTGTTCTCCCCCGGTGAGCGGCTGCCCGAACGGGTCGACGCGGTGATGGAGACGGTGGGCGCGGCCACCTGGGAGCATTCGATCCGGTCGACCCGGCCCGGCGGCACGATCGTGGTGAGTGGGGCGACCTCAGGTGCGAACCCGCCCGAGGACCTGACCCGGGTGTTCTTTCTGCAGTTGCGGATCGTGGGTTCCACCATGGGCAACCGGCACGAGTTGGAGCGCCTCGCCCAGTTCTGTGTGACCACCGGGGTGCGGCCGGTGATCGACTCGGTGCTACCCCTGGCCCGGGCCCGTGAGGCGTTCGAGCGGATGGCCGCCGGTGACCTGTTCGGCAAGATCGTGCTGGAGCCCTGACGAGCAGGAGACCCGCCCGGTGAGGGCCGCGGAGAAAGTCATAGACAAGAGCGTTTTCTACTTGTACTGTGACGTGCGTCCCACCACTTCGAAAAGCGGGTTCTTCCATGCGAAAGCGTTCGATCACGGCCGTCGCGGCGGCCCTGGCCATGTTCCTGACCCTGATCGGATCGGTCTCGGCCGGTTCGGTCGCGGGCGCCGCGCCGGCCGACGTCACCCTCCACGACGCCGCCGGCATCCACGTCGCCTCCTCCACCAAACTGAACGACCGACTGGTCGACGTGACCGTCACCACCGGCGCGGTCGACCGACCCGTCGGGGTCCGGCTGCTGCTGCCCGACGGCTACGACCCGGGCGTGGACTACCCGGTGCTCTACCTGCTCCACGGCGGCTTCGGCTCCTACAAGGACTGGACCGACTTCGGCGGCGCGCAGCAGATCACCGCCGGACAACCGGTGATCGTGGTGATGCCCGACGGCGGCAAGGGCGGCTGGTACTCCAATTGGCAGAACTTCGGCTTCGGCGGCTCCCCCGCCTGGGAGACCTTCCACACCGACCAGCTCGTCGGCTGGGTGGACGCCAACCTGTCCACTCGGGCCAACCGCAACGGTCGGGCCATCGCCGGACTGTCCATGGGTGGCTTCGGTGCCATGAGCTACGCGGCGCGCAACCCCGACACCTATGTCGCCGCCGCGTCGTTCTCGGGCGCGGTCGACATCCAGAACCCCGCCGTCGCGGCGCTCATCGGCGTCTCCCCCGTCATCGACGGCGGACTGCCCGGGTCGATCTACGGCATCGCCCCCTTCGACCAGCCCGGCCTGAAAGCCCACAACCCCGCCAACCTGGCCGCCAACCTGCGGGGCATGCACATCGCCCTGTACACCGGCAACGGCCAGCCCGGCCCGCTCGACGACGGCACCCAGACGATCATTCCCGACATCCAGGAATCCGTCGTCCACGCCAACAACTGGGTGTTGCACGACCGGTTGAACGCCCACGGCATCGACCACACCTTCGTGGACTACGGCAACGGTCTGCACCACTTCGGGTACTGGCGTCGTTCGCTCGCCCAGGAGTTCCCCGCGATCATGGCGACCTTCGCGAACCCGCCCCAGGCGGGCAACGTCGTGGCCGACGCCGGGTTCGAGTCGCCGGGCATGGGTCCGTGGCGCTGTGTGAACCGTTGCGGCACCGACCTGGGGATCGGCCTGGCCCACACCGGGTCCGGCAACGGCTGGGTCCGCAACAACCGTGGCTGGAACGACATCCACCAGACCGTGCAGGTCGCATCGAACACCAATTACCGCCTCACCGGCTGGCTGCGCACCTCGAGCAACTCGAACAACGGGTTCTTCGGGGTCCGCACCACCGGTGGCCAGGTGATCGGTGAGCGTCAGTTCACCAAGTTCGGTGGCTACACCAAGGTGACCGTCGACGTGAACACCGGCAACAACACCAACGTGGTGGTGTTCGGTGGCGTGTGGACCAACAGCGGCGACATCTGGTTGCAGCTCGACGATGTGAGCCTCACTCCGATCGGCTGAGTCGCAGGAGCTTCAGGAGCGGGGACGGCGCTCCCGAATCTCCCGCAGGTGAACGACCCGGGGCCCCCTCCCCGGGTCGTTCCGCGTCCCGGGGCCGCGCAACGGCTTCGGACAGCGGGCAGACTGGATCGATGACGACCATCGCGGACTTCTCGGCCACCTCGATCACCGGCGACGACCAAGCCCTGGGCGACTACGCCGGCAAGGTGCTGCTGATCGTGAACACGGCGTCGAAGTGCGGCTTCACCCCCCAGTACGAGGGCCTCCAACGCCTGCAGGACGACTTCGGTGACCAGGGCTTCGCCGTGCTCGGGTTTCCCTGCGACCAGTTCGCCCACCAGGAACCGGGCACCAATGACGAGATCGCCGAGTTCTGCTCGACCAACTACTCGGTGACCTTCCCGATGTTCGCCAAGATCGACGTCAACGGCTCCGACGCCCACCCGCTCTACGAGTGGCTGCGCTCCCAGAAGGGCGGGCTGGTCTCCAACCGGATCAAGTGGAACTTCACCAAGTTCCTCGTCGGTCGTGACGGGACCGTCGTCGCCCGCTACGGCCCGACGACCAAGCCGGCGAAGATCGCCGACGACATCCGCACCGCGCTGGCGGCCTCCCCTTGACCACCGAACCCGGCCCGCCGGCGGCACCCGGCGGCGCCGACGGCGCGGGCGACGCGGACGGGGACCTCGACGTGGTCACCGGAGCGTTCAGCTACTCGGGGGCGGCGATCACCGCCGAGCTGCACGCCCGGGGCCGCCGCGTCCGGACCCTGACCGGCCACCCCGAGCGTGCCCCCGCGGACACCGACGTCGAGGTGCTCCCCCTCGACTTCGCCGACCCGGACCGCATCGCCGACGGCCTGCACGGCGCGCACACGCTCTACAACACCTTCTGGATGCGCTTCGCCCACGGCGACGCCGACCACGACCTCGCCGTGCGACACAGCCGCACCATCCTGCACGCGGCGGCCGAAGCCGGGGTGCGACGGATCGTGCACGTGTCGGTGCTGCACCCCGATCCGGACTCGCCGTGGCCGTACTTCCGGGGCAAGGCGCAGGTCGAGGCGCTGCTCGCCGACACGGGGATCCCCCACGCCATCGCCCGACCCGCGCTGCTCTTCGGCAACGGCGGGGTGCTGGTCAACAACCTCGCGTGGCTGCTGCGCCGCCTGCCGGTGTTCGCCGTCGGCGGCCGCGGCGACTACCGGGTGCGCGGCATCCACGTGGAGGACCTCGCCCGCCTGCTGGTGGACCTGGGCGCGGGCGTCGTGCCACCGGGCGCGACGCCGACGCCCGGCGAGGGTCTGGTCGTCGACGCCGTGGGACCGGACCGGCCCACCTTCCGGGAGCTCGTGAACGCGGTGCGCGCCGCGGTGCACAGCCGCGCGGTCGTGGTGGGGCTGCCCGCGCCGGTGCTGCTGGGCCTGTCGCGCCTGGTCGGCCTGGTGCTGCGCGACCAGTTGCTCACCCCCGGCGAGTACCGCACCACCGCGGCGGGCCTGGCCGATTCCGACGCGCCCGCGACCGGGACCACCAGCATGCTGGAATGGGTCGCCGCCCACGGCGACGAACTCGGGCACCGCTACATCAGCGAGGTCGCCCGCCAGTACTGACCCGGCAGCCCCGACGCACCCGGCGTCGGGGATCGTGGGACACTCGCGGTCATGGCGTCCCCTCTCGACCCCGACGACACCCGCAGCCCATTCCAGCGCATGCGGGCCGGTGACCCCTACCGATCCGGCGACCCGGAGATCGTCGCGGCGCTGCGCTGGGGAGCGGCCCGACGCGACGCCTTCAACGCCACCGCCGCCGACGCGGACGACGCACGCCCTCGGATCCTGGCCGGGTGGCTGGGCGCGATCGGACCCGCGAGCGTGATCCGCCCGCCGTTGTGGTGTGAGTACGGCACCCAGACCCGCGTGGGCGACCACACCTTCGTGAACTTCGGGCTCGTTGCCCTCGACGTGGCCACGATCACGATCGGCGACCACGTCCAGATCGGTCCCAACGTGCAACTGCTCACCCCCACCCACCCGCTCGACCCCGCCACCCGACGCGCCGGATGGGAGGCCGCCGAACCCATCGTGATCGGCGACAACGTCTGGCTCGGTGGCGGGGCGATCGTGCTGCCCGGGGTGACCGTCGGCGACGACACCGTGGTCGGCGCCGGTGCCGTGGTGACCCGGGACCTGCCCGCCGGGGTCCTGGCCGTGGGCAACCCCGCCCGGGTGATCCGCCGACTCTGACCGGCGTCTCGAGCCCGCGACCGGGCCCCGACGAGGAGCGAGCCCCCACCGCACCCGGGGAACCTCGGCAGCGCCGCCGTGGCCGGCGCTAGCGTCACGCCGATGGGCACCATCGCAACGGCCACACCGCACCGGGGGTCGACCCGCACCCGACCCCGCCGACCCGGACACGCCGTGGCAGCACTGGCGGTCGTGGTCGGCCTGGTCGCCACCATCACCGTCGGGGTTGTCCCCACCGCGGGCGCCGCCGCGGCCACCACCACCGAGGTGATCGAACTCCGGCCGCTGCAGACCTCGGCGGACCACCAGATCGTCGACGACCGGGGCCGCCAGGTGCTGCTGCGCGGCGCCAACGTCAACTCGCTGGGCCGCTACTGGCAGGGCGTGCCCTCCCTCGACCCCACCCTGCCGGTGACCGACGCCGACTGGGACACCATGGCCGCTTACGGGTTCTCGGTGATCCGACTGATCATCACCTGGTCCCGGGTCGAGCCCACCCGCGGGAACATCGACCACGCCTACCTCGACGAGGTCGCCGCGTACGTCGACGCGGCCGCCGACCACGGCATCTACACCGTGATCGACATGCACCAGGACGCCTGGACCGACACGATCGCCACCACCGACGCCGCCGCGTGCCCCCCGGGCACATCCCCGGCCAAGGGCTGGGACGGCGCGCCCGCCTGGGCGACGATCACCGACGGGTTGTCGACCTGCCTGGAGTCGGGTGACCGCAACTCGTCACCCGCGGTGACCCGGGCCTGGAACCACTTCTACGACAACACCGACGGCATCCGGGACGCGCTCGCCGCCGCGTGGGGTGCGGTGGCGGCCCGCTTCGCCGGTCGGCCCGAGGTGGCCGGCTACGACCTGCTCAACGAACCCGAGGTGTCCCGCCCCGCAGACGAACTCACCCCGCTCTACGAGGCGTTCGTGCGCGACGCGGTCACGGCCATCCGTGACGCCGAACGCGCCGCCGGCGCCGCGTTCGACCACCTCGTGTTCGTCGAACCGGGCATCCCCGCCGGTGACCTGTCCCGGGGCCTGATCATCCCCGATCCAGGCCGCGTGGGCCTGCCCACGACCAACATCGTCGCCGCCCCGCACAATTACGGCGAGTCCATCACCGACTTCATCACCATCGAGGCGATGAGCGACCTGTTCGACTCGTTCGCCGCCGAGTTGGGCCTGCCGGTGTGGGTCGGCGAGTACGGCTTCTGGGACACCGGCGACGAGACCATGGCCAAGGTCCGCCGCTACGCCGCCAACGAGGACGCCAAGGTCCAGGGTGGCGCCTGGTGGCAGTGGCGTCAGTCCTGTGGGGACCCCCACTCGGTGCAATGGCGCGACGGCGAGGTGGTCGCCACCGACGTGGTCGAGACCCACCTGAACCTGCTGCAGTGCCCGCACAACACCGGGATGGGCCCCAACGAGGCGTTCCTGGACGTGCTCGGCCGGGCCTACCCGCGTCTGATCCCCGGGCGGGTCACCGACCTGGTCAGCGACCCCGACACCGGGGTGTTCACCCTGGCCGCGCACGCCGACGCGCCGGCAGTGGGCCAGGAGCTGGTCGTGTGGACCCCCACCGCGAACGACGCCGCCCACCGCGTCACCTCCCGCGGGCTGGTCGACCTGGTCGAACACGAGGTGCCCGGCGGACGACTCATCACCGCCCGGGTGGCCGACGCCGGCGGCTACACGCTGGCCATCGGCACCGAACTGCCCGACGCGACCGGTCCGGGAGCGCCCCCGGCCGAGCCGGTCCCGGCCCGGCCCGACTACACCGGCTGACCGCCCCGAAGACCCCACCGGCCCGCCTGACCGGCTTCGGCCCGGACCAACCGGGGCCGAAGCGTCACAGATCCGGTTCGGACGCGCGGATCCAGTCGAACAACGGCTGGGCGCTGAAGTGCCCGGCCGCGGAGCTGCCCACCTGGGAATGGGTCAGGCGCGCCACGTCGTCGGGGATCGGCACCCCACCACCGGCGGCGAGCACCGCCAGCTCGGCCTGGCAGGTCCGCTCCATGGTCACGAACCAGTAGACGGCCTCCTCGATCGTCTGGCCCACCGTCAACAGGCCGTGGTTCGCCAGGATCGCGGCCTTGCGTGACCCCATCGCCTCGGCGATCCGGTCACCTTCGGACTCGTCCAGGACCACCCCGGTGTAGTCGTCGAACAGCGCGTGGTCCTCGAAGAAGATGCAGGCGTCCTGGGTCAGGGGGCGCAGCTCGCGGTGCAGCGCCGAGAACGCCTTGCCGTACACCGAGTGCGAATGCGCCGCGGCGACCACGTCGGGGCGGGCGGCGTGGATCCGCGAGTGGATCGCGAACGCGGCCCGGTTCAACAACCCGTCACCCTCGACCACCTCGCCGTGATGGTCCACACAGATCAGATCCTCGGGGCGGATCAGACGGAAGTTCACCGAGAACGGGTTCACCCAGAACCGGTCGGGATCCCCCGGGTCGCGCACGGTGATGTGGCCGGCCACGCCCTCGTTGAACCCGAACCGGCCGAAGATCCGGAACGCCGCGGCCAGCGTGGCTTTCCGCTCCGCTCGCACCGCCTCGACGTCGACGGGGGTCTCGGTTGCGGTGTCGGTGCTCATGGCCGGGACGCTAGTCCTCGGGCCCTTCCCCGTGCGGCTAGTGTCATCGCCGCGTCGTCAAGGGGTTCGACGCAGCCACGTCGAAGGTATTGGCACGAGCCAGTCACCACGGTTCACAAAGGGGGCCGGTGACCGACCAATCGATCACGACCACCACCGGTCTGCGCGTCGCAGGATTCGGGGCGTTCACGCCCTACGTGCCAGCGGTCGTCATCCTCGCCGTGGCCCTCGTGCTGTACCCGGTCCCCGCCGGGGTCACCGCCCTGGGTCTGGTGCTGGGCATGCTCGGTGCGCTCGTCGCGCTCGGCCTGGCGCTGATCCAACGCGCCAACCGGATCCTCAACTTCGCGCAGGCCGACCTGGGCACGCTGCCCACCACCTTCGCCTACGGCTGCATCGTGTCGTCGTGGGGGCTGCCCTACCTGCTGTCGTTCTTCATCGGACTCGCCGGCGCGGTGGTCATCGGCGCGCTGGTGGAGTTCCTGTTGATCCGCCGCTTCTTCGACGCCTCCCGACTGGTGCTCACCGTGGCCACCATCGGGATGTCCCAGCTCTTCATCGTGGCCGCGCTGCTGCTGCCCCGGATCTGGGGCAACCAGGCGCTGAACACCTCGAGCATCTCGTTTCCCGGAAACGTCGAGCTCACCATCGGCACCCAGCTCTTCGGCGCCGACGCCATCGCCGCGGTGGCGATCTCGGCGGCGGCGCTGATCGCGCTGGCGGTGTTCCTGGGCCGGAGCAACATCGGCATCGCGGTGCGGGCCAGCGCCGAACGCTCGGATCGTGCGGCCAGCCTGGGCATCCCGGTCAAGCGCATCAACACCCTGGTCTGGGTCATCGCCGCGGTGCTGTCGTACCTGGGGGTGTTCCTGCGGGCGTCGATCCTGGGCATCCCCATGAGCGCCACCTTCAGCCTCACCTCGCTGATCGCCGCGTTGTGCGCGCTGGTGCTGGCCGGCGCGGCCTGCCTGCCTGCGGTTGCTCTCACCGCGGTGGCGCTGGGGATCCTCGAACAGGGCGTGTCCTGGCACGCGGCCGACGACCCGACCCTGGTGTACGTGATGTACGCGGTCGTGGTGTTCGTGGGTCTGGTCCTCAAACGCACCGGGCGCACCCGGGCCGCGGCCGAAGACACCTCGTCGTGGCACATCGCCGACGACCCCCGCCCCCTGCCCGGGGTGCTCCGTCGCCTGGGCGTGGTGATCACGGTGCGCTGGGTCGGGATCGCCGCCGGACTGGCCATGCTGGTCTTTCTCGGGCTGTGGCTGGGACCGGCCGACCAGCAGAAGGCCGCCACCGTGGCCTGCTTCGCGCTGATCACCCTGTCGATCGTGGTGCTCACCGGCTGGGCGGGCCAGGTCTCGCTGGGTCAGATGTCGTTCGCGGCGGCCGGCGCGGTCGCCGGGGCGGTCGCGGTGTCGACCTGGAACTGGGATCTGCTCGCCGCGCTCGGCCTGGCCGGGGCCTGCGGCGCGGCGGCGGCCACGCTGGTCGGGCTGCCCAGCCTGCGTCTGCGCGGCTTCTATCTGGCCGTGGCCACCCTGGCCCTGGCGCTGGCCACCTCGGGGTACCTGCTCAACCGGTCGGTGTTCTCCTGGATCCCCAACGGCCGCATCCCACGGCCCACGCTGCTGGGCACGATCGATCTGTCCTCGGAAGCCGCCATGTACACCGTGTGCGTGATGGTCGCCCTGTTGGGGCTGATCGCGGTGCACGGGTTGCGTTCCAGCCACACCGGACGGGTGCTGCGGGCGGTGCGCGGCAACGAAGCCGCCGCGCAGGCCTACGGGGTGCGGCTGCTGAGCGCCAAACTCACCGCCTTCGCGGTGTCGGGTTTTCTCGCCGGGATCGCCGGGTGCCTGCTCACCATGATCTCCCAGCAGTACTCCGAGACCCCGTTCTCCGCGCCCGAGAGCATCGGGGTGTTCACCGCGGCGGTCGTGGGAGGGGTCGGGTCGCTCACCGGCGCGGTGATCGGCGCGATCTTCGCCAAGGGCGGCACCTGGTTCCTGCCTTCGAGCTGGCAGTTGCTGCCCAGCGCCGTGGGAGTGCTGGCGGTCCTGTTGGCGCTGCCCGGAGGGATCTCGGAGCTGGTGTTCCGGCTGCGGGACGGCGCCGCGGCCCGGTTGGCGGCCCGGCGCGGGATCGAGGTGCCCTCGCTGCGCGGCCACCTCGACGACGACCCCACTCCGGTCGAACCGGTCGGCGAGGCGGACCTCCCCACGGACGCCGATGCCACCGGAGCGGCGCCGTGACCCGCTTTCGTGACCGCTACGGCGGCGTGCCGGTCTACCCGCTGTTCATCCTGGCGGGGTTGGCGTTCATGGACGCCGCCGACCAGGCCGCGTACGCGATCCTGCTGCCCGACATCCGCGACGCGCTCGACCTGACCGACACCGGCATCCTGTTGGTCTCCGCGATCGGCGGCGGCGTCGGACTGCTGGGCACCGTGCCCATCGCCTGGCTGGCCGACCGGGTCTCACGGGTCAAGCTGGCTCTGATCGGTGCGGCGGTGTGGGCGCTGTTCTCGATGTCGACCGGGCTGGCCACCGTGGTGGTGATGCTGGTGATCGTGCGGTGCGGCACGGCCATCGGCCAGGCGGTGGTGTTCCCCACCCACAACTCGCTGATCGCGGACTTCTTTCCGATCGAGGCGCGCCCGCGGGCGTACGCGACCCACCGACTCGGCGACGTGCTGGGCCAGCTCTTCGGGGTGCTGGCCGGCGCCGGTCTGGCCACCGCGTTCGGGTGGCGGGTGCCCTTCATCGTGTTCGGGGTTCCGGTGGCACTGCTGGTGATCCTCGGGGTCAAGATGCGCGAGCCGGTGCGGGGATCCTACGAACGGGCCGCCGCGGGGATCGGCGCCGAGGCCGAGGCCATGGCGGTGGCCGAGGTGCCGCCCTCCTATGCCGAGGCGTACCGGATGGTGTGGAAGATCGGCACGCTGCGCCGCGTGTTCGCGGCGCTGCCGTTCCTGGCGGCGTCGATCATCGGGTTCTCCGCGATCGCGGCGTTGCAGTACGACCGCACCTTCGGGTTGACCACCTGGCAGCGGGGATGGGTGTCGATCCCGGTGTTGGTCGTGCAGGTCGGGGGCCTGATCATCGGTGCCCGCCTGGCGACGAGGCAGGCCAACAAGTCGGTCGCGCACATGTTCACGCTGATCGGCTGGGCCGCCGCGGTGGCCGCCGTGCTGGCCCTGATCTTCGCGACCGCCCCCAACGTGGCGGTCGCCGTGGCCGCGAACGCCGGGCTGGTCGCGTGCCTGGCGATCGTGGGTCCGGGCGTGCTGGCCGCCCTGTCGTTGGCGATTCCCTCCCGGGCGCGGGCGATCGGGTTCTCCATCGGCGCGCTGTTCATCCTGCCCGGCCTGGCGGTGCTGCCGGTGGTCGGCTGGGTGGGCGACACCTGGGGGCTGCGCTGGGGCATGGCGGTGATGACCCCGGTGCTGGTCATCGGCGGAATGATCATCGCCTCGGCCCGGTCGGTGGTCGACGCCGACATCGCGGATGTGTGGACCGGCGCGGCGACCCGCGCCGAGTTGCTGGCCGCCCGAGCGCGGGGCGAGATGCAACTGCTCATGATCCGCCAGCTCGACGTGCGCTACGGCGACGTGCGGGTGATCTTCGACGTCGACGCGGAGATCTCCGAGGGCGAGATCGTGGCGCTGCTGGGCACCAACGGCGCCGGCAAGTCGACGCTGCTGGGCGCGATCAGCGGCACCGTGCAGGCCACCAACGGTGCGGTCGTGTTCGACGGACGCGACATCACCCACATGCCTCCAGAGGAGATCGCCCGGCTGGGGATCTCCCAGATGCCCGGCGGCAAGGGCGTGTTCCCCACCCTCACCGTCGCCGAGAACCTGCGAGCCGCCGCGTGGATGACCCGGGCGAACCGCGCCGAGACCCGCCGCCGGATGGACGAGGTCCACGAACTGTTCGGGGTGCTGGCCGAGCGGGCAGATGAACCCGCGGCCAACCTGTCCGGTGGCCAGCAGCAGATGCTGGCCCTGGGCATGGCGCTGATCGTGCGGCCCCGCCTGCTGCTCATCGACGAGCTGTCCCTGGGCCTGGCACCGCTGGTGGTGGACGAGCTGCTCGACGTGGTCCGCCTGATCCGTGAGCGGGGCACCACGATCATCCTGGTGGAACAGTCGGTGAACGTCGCGCTCACCGTCGCGGACCGCGCCTACTTCATGGAGAAGGGCGTGATCCGCTACTCGGGGCCCACCGCCGAACTGCTGGACCGTCCCGACCTGGTGCGTTCGGTGTTCCTGGCCTCCGCTGGCGCCAATCTGGCTGGGTCGGAGGGAGCCGGCGCCGACGGCGACACCCGAGCAGGCGACACCCCGACGACCGTGGACGGGGTCGCGATCGACGGTGCCGTGACCGAGACCGTCATGACCAACGGTGCGAGGTCGACCCCGAGCGGCCCGGCGTTGGAGGTGGCCAACCTGCGGGTCACCTTCGGCGGCATCGCGGCGGTCGACGAGGTGACGATGGCCTTCGAACCCGGCGAGATCGTCGGGGTGATCGGCCCCAACGGCGCCGGCAAGACCACCCTGTTCGATGCGATCTCGGGTTTCGTGCGGGCCGATGCGGGCGACGTCACCCTGGGAGGACGGTCGATCTCGAACTGGTCCCCGGACCGTCGGGCCCGCGTCGGGCTCGGACGCTCGTTCCAGGACTCGCGACTGTTCGACTCACTGAGTGTCACCGAGACCCTCTCGGTGGCCCTCGAACGCTGGGTGCAGGGTTCCGGTGTGGTCAACGCGGCGTTCCGCCTGCCCCCGCACCAGCTCACCGAGGCGGCGATCGCCGCCCGGGTCGACGAGCTGATCGACGCGTTCGGACTCGAGGCGTTCCGCCACAAGCTGCTCCGGGAGCTGTCCACCGGGTCGCGTCGGGTCGTGGACCTTGCGTGCGTGGTGGCCCACGGCCCCTCGGTGGTGCTGCTGGACGAACCGTCCTCGGGAATCGCCCAACGCGAAGCCGAAGCGCTCGCGCCGCTGCTGGAGAACCTGCGCGACCGCCTGGACGCCACGCTGCTGGTGGTCGAACACGACCTATCGCTGATCTCCCGGGTGGCCGACCGGCTCGTGGCCATGGACCAGGGCCGCATCGTGACCGTCGGCCCGCCCGCCGAGGTGCTGGAACACCCCGAGGTCGTGGCCTCGTATCTGGGCACCGGCACCACCGCCCGCGACCGTTCCGGACCCCTGGCGTCCGACCTCTCCGACCAAGGAGCACCATGAGCGCCCCCCAACGCCCCTGGCCCACCATCGACCCGCTGCGCCGCTGGGGTCCCATGGCCCTGGTGCTGGTGGCCTTCGTCGCGCTCGCCGCGGTGGCGACCACCCGGTCGCCGTCGGGTACCGCGTCGGAGTCCACGGCCACCTCGACCACCGTGGCCTACGCGGAGCATCCGGATCTGCCGATCATCTGGCCCGAGGCCGAGGCCGAGGGCACCACCGACGACCACACCTGGGGCAATTGTGACCCCGAGACCGGCAAGATCCGCTATCCGTCGGTGTACGCGCCGCCCTGCGTGCCCGATTCGGAGGGCGTCAATGCCGGGGCCACCCACCAGGGCGTGACCGAGTCGACCATCAAGGTCGTCTACTACACCGCGCCCGATGGGGATCTGTCCTCCGCGATCGCCGGCAACCTGGACCCGGACGACGCGGTGGAGTCCAGTGTGCGGGCCTACCTGGAACTGTTCGAGTCGATCTTCGAGACCTACGGTCGGACCGTCGAGCTGATCCCGCTGACCGGGTCGGGGGTGGGAACCGACGAGACCGCCGCCCGCGCCGACGCGGTGCAGGTGGCCACCCAGATCGGAGCGTTCGCGTCGATCGGCGGACCCAGCCAGACCCCGGTGTACGCCAGCGAGCTGGCCGAGCGGGGGGTGCTGTGCATCAACTGCGGCCTGTCGCTGCCCAACTCGATCTATGCCGAGAACGCCCCCTACATGTGGGGCAACCTGACCACCGCAGAGCAGTTCCTCGAGAACGTCGGGGTGCTGCTCACCCAGCAGCTCAACGGCAAACCGGCCAAGTGGGCCGGTGACGAGGCGCTGCGGTCCCGGGAGCGGGTCTTCGGCGTGATCCGCTACTCCCAGGACCCCCCGGTGTACACGGGGGTGTCCAAGATGTTCACCGACCTGGGCAAGGAGCAGGGCTGGGAGTCCGAGGTGAGCATCTCGTACCTGCTGGATCTGCCCAAGTTGCCCGAGACCGCCGCCGCGGCCATCGCCAGGCTCAAGTCCGCCGGGGTGACCACCGTGGTGTTCCTGGGCGACCCGATCATGCCGATCTATCTGACCCAGGCCGCCACCGAGCAGAACTACCACCCCGAGTGGATCGTGACCGGCACGGTGCTCACCGACACCACCGCGCTGGCCCGCAACTACGACCAGGACCAGTGGTCCCGGGCCTTCGGCGTGTCGACCCTGCCGGTGCGCACCCCCCACGACGACGCCGACGCCTACCGGATCTACGAGTGGTACTACGGCGAGATGCCCGCCGCCAACAAGACGGCGGCGACCTTCTACCCGAACCTGCTGCAGCTCTACCAGGGGATCCACATGGCCGGCGGCAACCTGACCCCGGAGACCTTCGCCGGGGGCATGTTCCGGCTGCCCCCCGCCGGGGGTCAACCGGGAGCCCCGCAGCAATCCTATGGCAACCCCGACCTGTTCAACTGGGCGCCGGCGGACTACACCTCGGTCGACGACTCCACCTTGATCTGGTGGGACGCGGACGCCGAGGGCATCGACGAGCAGGGCACCGAGGGCCAGGGCATGTACCGCTACGTCGACGGCGGCAAGCGGTACCTGCCCGGCCAGTTGCCCACCGAACTGTCGGCGTTCTTCGAACCGGAGGGGTCCATCACGGCCTTCGACGGCCAACCCGACGAGCTGCGCACGCCCGACTACGACCCGCCCCCGGGAGCCCCCGCGGCGAAGTGACCATCGGGCGCGCCGTTGCCCAGGCGGGACCCGGGCTCACAGGTTGCCGACCAGCACCGCCACGCACAGGGCCGCCACCACCGACACGGCCACACCCACGAAACGCCAGTCACGTTCGAGGGCCCACAGCACCACCAGGGCGAACACCCGCAGCGCCGGCGTCGCCGCGAGCACCAGCACCCCCACCGCCATGACGGTGTCCCCGGCGGTGGTGGCCGCGCCCAGGGCGAACATCTCCACGCCGTCGGAGCGGTCGGTGCCCGCGGCCAGGTTCATCACCAGCCCCACGGCCATGAGCACCACCGAGACCGCCAGGCCGCCCCGCAGGAGCCACTGGACGATCTGCTGCGCCAGCACGATGTCCTGATGCGCCCGCCGGACCTGATCGGCGGAACCCGGATCGACGGGAAGGGGGTCAGCGGCCAATGTCGACTCCGAACGCGGTGAGCCCCATCTGCACCGCCACCAGGACGAGGATGCCCACCAGGATGCGCCGCAACGCCACCGGGGCCACCCTGTTGGCGGTGGCCGCGCCGGCGATCGCGCCGGCCACCACGCCCAGGGCCACCGGGGCGGCCACGTAGGGGTGCACATACCCGCGGGTGAAGTACACGAACAGGCTGGCGATCGCGGTCACGCCGATCGTGAAGTTCGACGTGGCCGCGGCCACCTTGATCGGGACCCGCATGCCCTCGGTCATGGCCGGCACCTTCAGAAAACCACCCCCCACACCCAACATGCCCGACACGGTGCCCGCCACCAGCGAGATCGCCGCGCCCAACCCCACCCGTTCGGCCCGGTAGGCGACCAGGCGGTCGGCGTGGGCGTCGTAGTAGGCCCCGGCAAGGGTGCCGTGCTGTTCCCACCCGACCATGCGGGGTTCGTCGGCCTCGGCCGGTGGTGGCTCGTCGTTCCGGTCCGTCGAAGGGGCACCCCGGCGGGCGGCCGACGGTTCGCTGCGGCGGGCCACCAGCAGCGCGGAGAACAACATCAGCACCGCGAACAGGCCCGACAACAGCGCCGGCGCGATCAACAGTGCGACCAGTCCGCCGACGATCCCGCCCACGGTGGTCGCCACCTCAAGGGTCATGCCCAGGCGCATGTTGGCGGTGCCCCGGCCCACATAGGCGCTGCTGGCCGCGGTCGAGGTGGCCACCACCGCCACCAGCGACGTGGCGACCGCGATCCTGATGTCGAAGCCGAAGGCCAGCACCAGCATCGGCACGATGACGATGCCGCCGCCGATGCCGATGATCGCACCCAGCCATCCCGCCCCGAGGCCCAGCACCACCAGGGCCACGATGGTGAGTGCGCTCACGTCCACTGGGCGATCCTATGCCGATGGCCCGAAACGACGAACGGCCGACCCCCTCGCGGGGGCCGACCGTCCTGGGAGTTGCAGATGGGTCGTGGGCGACCGATCAGACCTGGTTGATCTGACGACCCCGGTTCCACAGCAGCAGCGCCGCGCCGCCGGCCAGCATCAGCAGGCCACCGACGACGAGCGCACCGATCTGGGCACCGGTGGCGGGCAGCATGCCGCCGGAGCCGGTACCGTCACCGCCACCGGCATGGGTGCCGCCCGGGTCGGTTGCGGTGCCACCCGGGTCGGTCGGGTCACCGCCGGGGGTGGTGGTGGCCGGAGCCGTGGTCACCGGCGAGCCGTCGGTGACCGACAGGGTGGTCGTGGCCAGCAGCTGACCCGCCGCGGTCGCCGCGATGGTCACATCGCCGACCGGCTGGTCACCGGGCACCGCCCAGGTGAACGCGAAGGCGCCGCTGCCGTCGGTGGTCACCGTGGCGAGCACGGCCCCGTCGACCTCGAGGGTGACGTCACAGTTGGCCGGGAAGTTCGAACCCCCGATCGTCACCGAGTCGCCGGGCGCAACCTCCGAGGGGTCGGCGGTCAGCACCATCGACGGGCTGTACTCGTCGGGATCGATCACGCAGGCTTCTGCTGCGCCCGCGGTACTGGTGGTTGCAGCGAAGAGGCCGAAGGCCAACGCCAGCACTGCCGCGATCAGTACCAGTGGGGAACGCCGTTTGGTGCGGTTCATGTCCCTAGTCCTCCATCGGCGGCTCTTCTGCCACCTCGTTTGTCGGTTGGCGCGACAGATCTGTCACACCGGCCGATACATTAGTGAGGTCCCAGGGCCGGTTGTCAACCACCGTCACCCCTCGCACCGTCACAGGAGCCCCGTGTCGGACCAGCCATCAACGCGGCCGGATGGCCTCCGAACCGCCGTGGGGATCGTGATCGTGACCAGTGCCCTGGTCGCCGCAGCCGCTCCTGGCCAACCCACCGGCGTGGCGGTCTTCGACGTGGTCGAGCGGGCCGCGCTCGGCTCACTCGTCGCCTGGGCCGCCGCGTGGAGCCGGCCCTGGACCCGCTGGCTGTGCGCCGGCGCGGCGGTGGTCCTGGCCGGGTCGTCTGCCTGGCTGGCCGTGGCCGTCCTGGCGCTGGCGCTCACCGCGCTGAGGGCCCTGCGCCCCGACGGAAACCGCGCCGGCACGGGCGTCCGTGCGCTGATCGGGTCCCCGGCAGTCACGGGCGCGCTGGTGGGCGGCCTGAGCATCCAGGTGCTGCTGCGGGCCGCGCCCGTGGGACGGTTCGGGTTCACCGCCGCGGTGACCGGGGTGGTCGCCGCGGCCCTGGTCGTTTCGGCCCACCGGGCGGCCGGACCCGGAACCCGTCGGCGGATCCGCCTGGTGGGTGGGGCCGTTGCCGTCTTCGTGGTGGTGGCCACCGCGGGATTCGTGATCTCGGCCTGGCAGGCCTCCATCCACGTCGAACGCGGCCTGGACTATGCCGAACTCGGCGTCGAGCAGGCCGGCCTGGGCGCCCAGAAGCCGGCCACGCTCGCACTGTGGGTCGCACGTGAGGACTTCAGGAGGGCGCACGACCGCTTCGACGCCCCCTGGATGCAGCTCGCGGCCCCGGTGCCGGTGCTGTCCCAGCACGCCCGGCTCGCCCGGACCGCCACCGGTGCCGCTCACCGGGTGGCGGCCGACGCGCTGGCCACGGCCAGGGTCGCCACCTACGACGAGCTCCGCGACCCCCAGGGAACGTTCGACCTTGCAGGACTCGAGGCCATGCGGGCGCCGATGACCACGACCATCGCCACCTCCCGGCACACTCTGGAGCGCCTCGACGAGGTGACCTCCCCGTGGCTGGTGGCGCCGTTGCAGGCGCGGTTGGAGAGCTTCCGGGCAGATCTGATCGCATCGATTCCCCGGGCCGAGGACGCGCTCGAGGCGCTCGCCGTGGCCCCGGTGATCCTGGGCGGCGACGAACCCAGGCACTACCTGATCCTGTTCGCGAACCCGGCCGAGTCCCGGGGTCTGGGCGGTTTCATCGCCGGCTGGGCGGAGCTGTCCGTTGCCGAGGGTCGTGTGGAGATGGTCCGACACGGTCACATCGCCGAGTTCAACGACGCCACCGACTGGCGGACCCGTCACATCTCGGGCCCGGCCGAATACCTGGACCGTTATTCGGGTCTGCAACCCCAGCGGTACGTGCAGAACGTGTCGGCCTCACCGGACTTCCCCACGGTGGCCCGGGTCACCGAGGAGCTCTACGCCCAGGCCATGGGCACCCGGCTCGACGGGGTGCTCTATGTGGACCCGATCGCGTTGGGCGCGCTGTTGGAACTGACCGGACCGGTCTACCCCGAAGGGGTCTTCTACCGGCTCCACGCCGACAACGCCGCCGACTTTCTGATGCACGAGCAGTACTTGACGTTTCGCGGTGACAAGGACGGCCGGATCGACCTGCTGGCCGCATCGGCCGAGGCGACCTTCCAGGCGCTCATCGACCGGAAGCTGCCTCCGCTCGGGACGATCACCGAGACCCTGGGACCCATGGTCGACCAGGGCCGCCTGCTGTTCTCGTCCAACGAGCCCCGGATCGAGAGCTACCTGACCAGGATCGGCATGACCGGCGCCTTCCCGGCTCCCGATGGCGGCGACCTGCTCTCGGTCCGGATCAGCAACGCCGCCACCAACAAGGCCGACTACTACCTGGACCAGCACACCGACTACCAGGTGCGCCTCGACCCGGCCACCGGGACCGTCGAGGCCACCGCCCGCATCACCTTCACCAACCACGCGCCCGACCACGGCGAGCCGCCCTACGTGCTGGGCAACCCCGACTCGCGGCGCGGCCTACCGGGAGGACGGCCCTTCGGTTCGGACACCGTGGCGGTGAGCGTGTACTCGGCGCTGCGTCCGGGCGCCGCCGACGTGGAGGGCCTGCCGCTGCGTCTCCAGGTCCAGCGCGAGCTCGGCCTGTGGGTGGGCACCCAGGTCCTGACCATTCCTCCGGGCGACGAGGTGACCTTCGAGGTGGACCTGCAGGGCCAGGTCGACCTGGCCACCGGGTACCGCCTCACGGTGGTGCCCCAGCCCAGCGCCCGACCGCGATCCACCACGGTCACCGTGCATCCCGACGGCACGTCGGTCTCCGCCGGTGGCGCCGCCGAGGGGTCGGCGATCTCCCGGACCTTCGACCGGGACCGCGTGGAGCAGCTCCGGGTGCCGGTCGGGGTCCCGGACCGGCCATGAGGTTCAGCCCGGCGCGGTGAGCACGGCCGGGTTCATGATCCGGTACGGATCGAAGGCGTCGCCGATCCTCCGGCGCAACGCCAGCTCCTGGGGCGGCGTCGTCCGCCCCAGCCAGGCCCGCTTCGCGGTTCCGATGCCGTGCTCCGCGCTGATCGAGCCGCCCAGGTCGGCGACCAGTCCCAGCACGGCGTCGTCCACCGCTTCGGTCACCCCGCCGTCGGCGGTGACGTTGACGTGGACGCTGGCCTCGCCCCCGTGGCCGAACAGCCACACCTGCGCGTCGGGTGCCACGGCGCGCACCGTGGCGGGAACCTGCCCGACGAAGGCGGCGAGCGTGCCCGCGGGCACGGCGACGTCGAGTTTGTGGGGTACCCCCACCGTCGAGATCGCCTCGGTGTGGCGTTCCCGGTAGCGCCACAGCCGGGCCCGGCCCGGGGTGTCGTCGGCCACCGCCACGTCGGCGGGGCCCACTCCGGTCACGGTGCCCAGGTCGGCCACCGCGTCGGCCAGTGCCCCGGTGCGGTCCACGGTGTCGGCCACCTCGACGAGCACGTAGCCACCCGAGGTGGTGGCGAAGGGGGCGGGCAGGTCGAAGGTGGCGCACACCAGCTCCAGCCCGGCGCCCAGAAAGAACTCGGCTGCCTCCAGAGCCGGGACCCGCCATCGCAACGCCTCGACCGCGACCAGGGCGGCGGCTTCGTCGTCGAAGCGCAGCAGTGCCACGGTCCGGTGCTCCGGGTCGGGCACCAGGCGCAACCGCACCTCGGTGACCACGCCCAGGGTGCCCTCGCTGCCGCACAGCAGGCCGATCAGGTCATAACCGGTGTTGTCGCGGAGCGTCGCGGCACCCACACGGTGGATCTGGCCGAGGCCGTCCACGAAGGTCATCCCGGTCACCTGGGCCCGCGTCGCGCCGTGGCGGACCACGTGCAGCCCGCCGGCGTTGGTGGCCACGGTGCCGCCGATCGTGGCCGTGTCGCGGCTGGCGATGTCCACGCCGTAGCGCCACCCCGCGTCGGCCGCGGCCTGTTGCACGACCGCCAGCGGGGAGCCCGCCGCGGCGGTGAGCTGGCCCACGACGGCGTCGACGGCGGTGACGCCCACCAGGCGCTCGGTGGACAGCACCAGTTCACCGTGCAGGGGCACCGAGCCGCCCACCAGTCCGGTGTTGCCGCCCTGGGGCACGATCGCGACGCGCCGTTCGGCGCAGATGCCCACCACGGCGGCCACCTCGGCGGTGCTGGCCGGCCGGGCCACCACGACGGGGGCCTCCGAGACGAACCGTCCGGTCCAGTCCGACCGGTGCCGGAGGGTGAGGTCCGGGTCGGTGACCACGCCGCCCGCGCCGAGGGCGGCGTCCAGGTCGGCGACCAGGCCCGGGTCCGGGGAGCCGCTGGCGGTGGTCATCGTCGACCGACCCTACCCCGCTCCACCGGGGCCGGCGGGCCCGTAGGATCGGGGTCATGAACCCCTCCGATGGGCGTCTGACCGACGTGCCCGGCGTGGCGGTCGGCCACTGGACCGATCCGGTCGCCCGCACCGGGTGCACCGTGATCGTCGTTCCCGAGGGCACCGTCGCCGCCGGCGAAGTGCGGGGTGGCGGCCCGGCCAGTCGCGAGATGGCGTTGCTGGAACTGGGACGCAACGTGTCCACGATCGACGCGGTGGTGCTCACCGGCGGGTCGGCCTTCGGGCTGGCCGCCGCGGACGGGGTCATGGCCCACCTGGAACAGGCCGGTCGGGGTTACGCGACCCCCGCGGGCCGGGTGCCGATCGTGCCGACGCTGGGGCTCTACGACCTGGCCGTGGGGGACTCCTCGGTGCGTCCCGACGCCGCCGCGGGCCGGGCGGCGGCCGCCTCGGCGGGCACCGACGGTCACGAGGTCGGCCAGGTGGGCGCGGGCACCGGGTGCACCACCGGCAAGATCGCCGGTCTGGACCAGGCCCGCCCCGGCGGGATCGTGGCGGCGTCGGTGCGCGTCGGCTCCGAGGTCGTGGCCTGCCTGGTGGCGGTCAACGCGGTGGGGACCGTGGGCGCTCCGGCGTCGATGGAGGGACCCGGTATGGCCCGGCCGCTGCTGGGCCGGGTGGACCCGGGTACCAACACGACCATCGGGGTGGTCGCCACCTCGGCGCCGCTGGACAGGACCGGCTGTCACCTGCTGGCCTCCGCGGCCCACCACGGCCTGGCCCGCGCGGTGTTCCCCTCCCACACCCGCTTCGACGGCGACGCCTTCGTCGCGTTCGCCACCGGAGCCGCCCGTGACGTCGACGCTGCCGACGGTGTCGCCGACGGCGAGGTGTCCATCGACGAGTTGCGCATGGCCGCCACGGTGGTGGTCCAGGAGGCGATCCTCTCACTGGCCGACCGCGTCGAACGCTGAGCCCGGACGCGCCCGAAGCGGCGGGCCGGATGAGTTCACGAGATGGAAACACCCGAGAAACGCCGGTGAAATTTCGCGCCTGAACACTGCTCATCGTCCCACCCGATCCCTCGAGGAGGAATGATGAACACCGGTGACACCGCATGGATGCTCACCGCGACCGCCCTGGTGTTGTTCATGACGCCCGGCCTGGCCTTCTTCTACGGCGGCATGGTCCGCTCCAAGAACGTGCTGGGCATGCTCATGCAGAACATCTTCGCCATGGGACTGGTCGCGGTGATCTGGGTCCTGATCGGATTCAGTCTCGTCTTCGGCAACTTCGGCGACGGCGGACTGCTCGGCAGCTTCGAGCACGTCGGCCTCGCCGGCGTCGGCGCCGAAGCCGGCCTGGGCCTGACGATCCCCTTCGTGCTCTTCGCCGCCTACCAGATGACCTTCGCGGTCATCACCCCCGCCCTGATCACGGGCGCCACCGCCGACCGGCTCAAGTTCTCGG
>CAYVAS010000015.1:0-47741 GCA_964449375.1 uncultured Iamiaceae bacterium
GTGGAGCTAAGGAGAATCGAACTCCTGACCTCTTCCATGCCATGGAAGCGCTCTACCAACTGAGCTATAGCCCCAGGACTGGTGGACCAACTCTACCAGCGGGCCGGCCCACGGGGAACTTCGCCGTGCCCACCACCCGGGCCGATGGCGAGGCTCACCGCACCACCAGGTTCACCATCCGTCCGGGCACCGCGATCACCCGGGCCACCTCGGCGTCGCCGACCAGCTCGACGATGCGGGCATCCGCGCGCGCCGCGGCCTCCAGATCCTCGGGCGAGGCGTCCGCGGCGACCTCGACGTGGCTGCGCACCTTGCCGTTGATCTGCACCGGAACCTCCACGGTGTCCGCGGTGAGCAACTCGGGGTCCGCGACCGGAAAGTTCTCCCAGGCAAGCGAGGACTCATGGCCCAGGCGCGCCCACAGCTCCTCGGCCAGGTGCGGCGCCAGGGGAGCCAGAACCAGCACCAGCGGTTCGACCGCCGCCCGGGGCACCCCGCCGTCGAACGTGGCGATCAGGTGGTTGTTGTACTCGGTGATGCGCGCCACCACCGTGTTGAACCGCAACGCGGTGTAGCCCTCGCGGGCCGCCTCGATGGTCTGGTGCAGCGCCCGCAGGGTGTCGGCATCCACCGCGGCGTCGGTGACGGTCACCTCGCCGGACTCCTCGTCGACCACGTTGCGCCAGATGCGCTGGAGCAGCCGGTGCACCCCGACCACGTCCCGGGTCCGCCACGGGCGGCTCTGGTCGAAGGGACCGGTCGACATCTCGTACAGGCGCAGGGTGTCCGCCCCGTAGGCCTGGTACATCTCGTCGGGCGTCACCGAATTCTTGAGGCTCTTGCCCATCTTGCCGTACTCCCGGCGCACCGGCTCGCCCTCGTGGGTGAAGGTGCCGTCGTCGTGTTCGACGACCTCGTCCGCGGGCACGTGGAACCCCCGGGCATCGGTGTAGGCGTAGGCCTGCACGTAGCCCTGGTTGAACAGCCGGTGGAAGGGCTCCAGCGACGACACGTGCCCCAGGTCGTGGAGCACCTTGTGCCAGAACCGGGCATAGAGCAGATGCAGCACCGCGTGTTCGACCCCACCCACGTACAGGTCGACCCCGCCCGAGTCGCCGGGCGCCTGCGGGCCCATCCAGTAGGCCTCGATCTCGGGGTCGACGAAGGCCTCGGAGTTGTCCGGATCCAGATAGCGCAGCTCGTACCAGCACGACCCGGCCCACTGGGGCATCGTGGTGGTCTCGCGGCGGTAGGTCCGGGGACCGTCTCCCAGGTCGAGGGTGACGTGCACCCAGTCGTCGGCCCGTGCCAGGGGCGGCTCGGGCAGCGCGTCGGGATCCTCGGACACCCGGGGGCTGAAGTCGTCGACCTCGGGCAGGGTGACCGGCAACTGATCCTCGGGCACCGCGCGGGGGTTGCCCTGGTCGTCCCACACGATCGGGAAGGGCTCGCCCCAGTAGCGCTGACGTGAGAACAGCCAGTCGCGCAGCTTGTAGGTGACGGTCGCCCGGCCGGTGCCCTGCACGCCCAGCCAGGCGGTGATCGCCGCCTTGGCCTCGGCCACGTCCAACCCGTCGAGCGACACGTCGTCGTTCGCGGACGCCGTGGCGGTGCCGTCGCCGGTGAAGGCGTGGTTCCACTGTTCCACGGGCGCGTCCGGCTCCAGGCCCTCGGCGGCGAACCACTCGGCGGGCGGATGGATCACCTCGACGACGCCCAGCCCGAAGGCCTTGGCGAACTCGAAGTCCCGCTGGTCGTGGGCGGGGACCGCCATGATCGCCCCGGTCCCGTAGCCGGTCAGCACGTAGTCCGCGATGAAGATGGGCACCGGGTCGCCGTTGACCGGATTGGTGGCGAAGCTCCCGGTGAACACCCCGGTCTTGACGTCGGACTCGGACTGGCGGTCCCGTTCCGAACGCCGCTCGGTCACCTCCCGGTAGGCGTGCACCGCCTCGCCCGGTACCGCCGCGCCACCGGTCCACTCCAGCGGGGTGCCCTCGGGCCAGGTCTCGGCGGTGAGCTCGTCGACCAGGTCGTGTTCGGGTGCCAGCACCACGTAGGTGGCGCCGAACAGGGTGTCCGGCCGGGTGGTGAACACCTCGATCGCCGTCCCCGAATCGTCGGCGGTGAAGGTCACCGTCGCGCCGGTGGAGCGGCCGATCCAGTTGCGCTGCATCAACTTGATGGGCTCGGGCCACTCCAGCAGCTCCAGGTCGTCCAGCAGCCGCTCGGCGTACGCGGTGATGCGCAACATCCACTGGCGCAGCGGCCGGCGGTAGACCGGGAAGTTGCCCCGCTCCGAGCGTCCCTCGGCGTTGACCTCCTCGTTGGCCAGCACCGTTCCCAGGCCCGGACACCAGTTCACCGGCGCCTCGGACACATAGGCCAGGCGGTGCGCGTCGATCACCCGGCGCCGTTCGGTGTCGTCCAACTCCGGCCAGGTCCGGCCCGCGGGCAACGTGCCCTCGTCGGGTTCGCGTTCGCCCGCGTCCAGTTCGGCGATCAAGTCGTCCACCGGACGGGCCCGGTCGGTCCTGGTGTCGTAGAAGGACCCGAACAACTGCAGAAAGATCCACTGGGTCCAGCGGTAGTAGCCCACGTCGGTGGTGGCCAGGACCCGCCGCTGGTCGTGGCCCAGACCCAGCCGACCCAACTGTCGGGACATGTTCGCGATGTTCGCCTCGGTGGTGACCCGGGGATGCTGACCGGTCTCGATCGCGTACTGCTCGGCGGGAAGCCCGAACGCGTCGTAACCCATGGTGTGCAGCACGTTGTGGCCGGTCATCCGCTTGAACCGGGCGAACACGTCGGTGCCGATGTAGCCCAGTGGATGGCCCACGTGCAGCCCCGAACCACTGGGATAGGGGAACATGTCGAGCACGTAGTACTTGGCCCGGTCCCGCATCCGGTCGAAACCCTCGGCCAGGTTTCCGGTGGGATTCGGCGCGTCGAAGGTCCCCTCGTCGACCCAGCGACGCTGCCACCGGGTCTCGATCTCCTCGGCGAGCGCGGCGTCGTAGCGGTACGGAGGGGAATCGTCGCCGGACGTCGCTCGTCGAGAGGGTGACATGGCAGTCACGGTAGTGGTCGTGTCGGGCCCCGCCCGGACTCGAGAACCCGTCCGGACCGTTGGGTGTGACGAGTGTCTCGCCCGGGATCGTCAGGTGGGACGTAACCCCGGGCGCCACTCCGAGGTCCGACCCTTCTGATGCCCACCCTGGTGAACCGACTCCGAACCGCTTCAGGCTCCACCGAGCGGGGGGTGACCTTCGTGTGTGAGGACCCACCGGTGCGGGTGACCTGGGCGGAACTGCACGCCGAGGCGACCCGCACCGCAGCAGCCCTCGCGGCCCGAGGTGTGGGCGAAGGCGACCGGGTGGCATTGCTGGGCCCCACCAGCCGGGAACTGGTCACCACGATCCGGGCGGTGTGGCTGGCCGGCGCCACCGTGGTGGTGCTGCCCCTGCCCATGCGGATGAGCTCACTGGACGCCTTCGTCGACCAGACCCGCCGCCGGATCCTCGACGCCGAGGTCGCCCTGCTGGTGGTGGACGACCAGTTCGCTCCCTTCATCGACCACCGGCCCGGCGATCCCCAGCGGGTCGGCCTGGGCGAGTTGGCCGCCGAGCGCGCCACGGGATGGACCCCGCCCACCCCGGACCCCGAGCGTCTGGCGATCCTGCAGTACACCAGCGGATCGACCTCGGACCCCAAGGGGGTGATGCTGCCCGAGCGGGCGCTGCTGGCGAACCTGGATGCGCTGACCACCGCGGGTCGTCTGGATCAGGAGGGCCCCGACGTGTTCGTGTCGTGGCTGCCCCTCTACCACGACATGGGGCTGGTGGGGATCCTCACCACCGCCATGGTCTTCGGAAACGAGCTGGTGCTCGGCGCGCCCCAGGACTTCATGGCCTCACCATCACGTTGGGTGCAGTGGCTCTCGGACCACCGCGGCACGTTGACCGCTGCGCCGAACTTCGCCTACTTGCTGGCCGCCCGGGCGATGGACCGACTCGAGGGCCTCGACCTGTCGCGGCTGCGTCTGGCGATCAACGGCGCGGAGCCGGTGGACACCGCGGCCGTGGAGCGTTTCGTCGCCGCCGGCGCCCGTCACGGGCTGCGTCCCGAGTGCGTGTTCCCTGCCTTCGGCATGGCCGAGGTCGGCATCGCCGCCACCTTCGGCGAACCGCTCACCGGCATGGTCGTGGACACGGTGGACCAGCGGGTGCTCGAGACCGAACGGTACGCCGCGCCGGTCGACAAGGGCAGCGAGGGCGCCCGGTCCTTCGCCTTGTTGGGCCGGCCCGTGCCCGGACTGGCCATGCGGATCGTCGACCCCGAGACCGGGGCGCCGATGGCCGAACGGGAGGTCGGCGAGCTGCAGCTCCGAGGCACCTCGTTGACGAGCGGGTATCACCGACGTGACGACGTGAACCGCGAACGCTTCGTCGACGGGTGGCTGCGGACCGGGGACCTGGGCTACGTGGTGGACGGTCAGCTCGTGGTGTGCGGACGCCTCAAGGATCTGATCATCGTGGGGGGTCGCAACGTGTTCCCCGAGGACGTCGAGGTCGCCGTGGGACGCCTCGACCAGATCCGCGCCGGCAACGTCATCGCGTTCTCGTGCACCACAGGACGACGAGAAGCGCTGGTCGTGGTCGCCGAGGTCCGTTCCGACGACGTCGAGGGGCTGCGGCCCCGGGTCGCCCGGGCCGTCAAGGACGCGGTCGGCCTGGCTGCCCGTGAGATCGTGCTCGTCCCGGCGGGCACGCTGCCCAAGACCTCGTCGGGCAAGCTGCAGCGCTCACTGTGCCGCAGCCGCTACCTGGCCCGCGAGTACGCAACGGTGGCCGCAAACGGCTGAGGGCCGGGCCGTAACGACGGCCCGGCCCTCCAGTGACGGTGACTTCAGATCAGCTCTCGGCGGACAGGTCCACGTCACACTCGGTCTTGGCGTACTCCTCGATGTTCTTGGTCGCCTGGTCGAGTTCGTTCTGGTCGATCCGGCCGGCGACATCCATCATGGCCTCGGGGTCCTCGAAGTCGAGGTCGGCCATGACGTCGATCATGTCGCCGAGGGTGGCGACGTCGTCGGCGATCTCTGCGGGAGCGTTCCGGCGAAGTTCATCGGTGATCTCCTTGGCGGCGGCCATCGACTCGTCGAAGTCCTCGGTACCCGGCGTGGCGTCGTCATCGAAGACCTCCTTGCCGTCCGCCCACTGCTGGACGGTATCGCAGAAGCCGGAGGCCGAGCCCGATTCGCTGCCGCAGGCAGCGCCGGCGAAGAGCAGCGCGGCCACCGCGACGACGGGGACCAGGAAGCGTTTGGTGAAGGGCATGGGCAACAACTCTCTTGTCGATGATCCGGGGTGGACGGCGCGGCGACCGGGTGGGTCAGCCGTGACCTCGGCCGAGACGCTAGTCGGATCTATCGCACGCAGCGCGCCGACCCCAGACCGGCTCGCTCCGACCCGGAACCGAGCGGGGGTACCGCGATGCGAGTCGAGCTGGTGGCTGCGACACCTCAGCCGCCCAGGGGGACCCCGCAGGTTTCCTTCACGTAGTTCTCGAGCCGCAGCGAGGCCTCGTTCACGTCGCTCTGGGTGACGGTGCGGTTGATCTCCTCCAGCTCGTCCTGGGTGCGCGCCTTGGCCTCGCCGATGTCGCCGACCGCAGCGGACACGATCTGGATCGACTCGACCAGGTCGTCCGGGGCCACCGCAGCCAGCTCGTCGAAGGCCTCCCGCATCACGTCCACCCCGCCTTCGGTGCCCGCAGTTGCCGGATCCAGCGAATGGTTCTCGTTGAGGCGGTCCACCGTCAGGCAGAATTCCGAATCCGGATCCGAGCCCACCAGAGTCGTGGTGGGCCCACTGGAGGTCGACGAACCCGCCGCCGCCGTGGTCGTGGTGGCATCCGCGCCGTCGGAGGAATCGCCGCCACAGGCACTCACCGCCAACAGGATCACCGCCAACAACGGAAGGAAGCGGCGCAACACAGGATTCATCGACAGGTCCCCTTCGGGGTCGGAGGTACGAGGCGAGTCTTCGAGACTACCGGGCAGCGCGTCGGCTCAGGTGCCTCCGCCGGGAGGCTGGTCGCGCAGGAACCGCTCGAGTTCCGCTGCCAGTTCGTCGCCGGAGGGCAGGTCCTCGGGCGACGGGGTCGCATCGACCTGTAGCTCCAACGCATGCACCATCGCGGTGTGCTCGTCGTTTCCCTGCACCAGCTCGTCGATGCGTGCCGCGGTCTCGGTGGCCTCGGCCAGCAGCTCACCACGGTCGAGCTCCAGTCCGGTCAGCTCCTCGATCGCCTCCAGCAGCGCCAGGCTGGCCGCCGGGTAGGGCATCGCCGAGGTGTAGTGGGGCACCTGGGCCCAGGCCCCGACCGAGGGGATCCCCACCGAGTGGGCCTGCTGTTCGATCGCCGCCTGGACCCCGGCGGGGACCTCGAGCGATCCGCGCAGGAACCCCAGACGTGAGGCCAGCTCCTCCGAAGAGGCCGTGCACGACAACTGGACCGGACGGGTGTGGGGGACCGGTGCCGGGTAGGCGCCCAGCCCCACGACCATGCGCGCGCCCAGCTCCAGGGCCAGGTCCACCACCGTCTCGGTGAAGGACTGCCACAGGTGGTCGGGCTCCGCGCCCACCAGCAGCAGCATCCCGTTGCCCTTCAGGTCGGTGCCGGCCCGCAGCTCGATGCGGGGCCAGCGCAGCTCGCTGATCACCCCGTCGTCCAAGGCCATCGTGGGACGCCGCGCCCGGTGGTCCAACAGCCGGTCGGTGTCGAAGGTGGCCACCAGCGACGTCGAATGATGCTGGAGCAGTGCGGCGGTCGCACCGCCCGCGCCCATCCCGGCGTCGATCCATCCGTCCAGGCCCAACACCAGAGGTGGGTCGACCAGCCCCGGGTCCTGTTCGAACTCGTAGAGCGCGCTCATCGTCCGGACCGTCCCGCCGCTTCGTCCGCGGCCTCGACCAGGTGGCCGATCTGCGCGCCGAACAGCTCGGCGATCCCGGCGGTGTCGGTGTCGCCCATCTGACCGTCGGCGTAGCGGGTGGCCACCCCGGCCAGGATGCAGGCGAGCTTCCAGTAGCCGAGCGCCACGTAGTAGTCCACGTCGTCGATGTGGCGACCCGACGCCTCGGCGTAGCGTTCGGTCAGCTCGGCCCGGCCCGGAAAGCCCGGAGCGGTCGTGGGCGCGTCGGGCAGGGCGGAGAACCCGTCGCCCAGTTCGGCCCAGTAGACCAGCAGCAGACCGATGTCGGCGAGCGGGTCACCGAGGGTGCACAGTTCCCAGTCCAGCACCGCAGCGACCCGACCGTCGTCGGTGACGATGCAGTTGTCCAGTCGGTAGTCGCCGTGCACGATCGTCGAGTCGTGCTGGTCGGGCATCCGGGCGCTCAGACGCCGGTGGACGTCGTCGATCCCGGTCAGGTGCGTGTAGGCGGAACGCTCCCACTGGGCGTGCCAGCGCTTGAGCTGACGGGCCACGTAGTCACTGCGACGTCCCAGATCGCCCAGGCCGACCTCGTCGGGGTCCACCGCGTGGATCGCGGCGAGCACCTCGACCAGGTGCCCGGCCGCGGCGGCGCGGGCCGACTCGTTCAGGTGCTCGGCCGCGGCCCGGTCGCGGAGCACGTGGCCGGCGACGTGGTCCATCACGAAGAAGGGGACACCGTTGACCTCGGGGTCGGTGCACAGCCCCACCGTCGGGGGCACCGGTACCGGGGTGTCGTGGAGGGCCGCGATGATCCGGTGCTCCCGGCCCATGTCGTGCGCGGTGGCCAGCACCTTGCCCAGCGGCGGCCGGCGCAGCACCCAGTGGCCGTCCGCGGCGTCGGTCACGTCGAAGGTCAGATTCGAACGTCCGCCGGTGATCAGCGAGAACGTCAGCGGCTCGCTCACCGGCACCCGATCGGCCAGCCAGGCGGTCACCGCGGGCCCGTCGATTCCCGCGGGCGCGTCGGTGCGCTTCGAGGTGGTCGGCTCGTTCACGGGCCCAACGCTACCCAGCCCGGCCGCGGTGAGAACACCCGGTGCCCCCTTCGAGGCGGCGGCGGGCCACACGGTTGCGCCCCGCAAAGGGCGCGGTAGCCTTCGCGGGCGTGATCATCGACGTGACCGACGCGACGTTCCAGACCGAGGTGGTCGAACGGTCCCGCACCACCCCGGTGGTGATCGACCTGTGGGCGCCCTGGTGTGGACCGTGCCGGCAACTCACTCCCATCCTGACCGACGCCGTGACCGCCACCGACGGGGAGGTCGCGTTGGCAAAGGTGAACATCGACGACAACCCCGCGGTCGCCGACGCCTTCAAGGTGCAGTCGATCCCGGCGGTGTTCGCCATGAAGGACGCCAAGGTCGTCGACGCGTTCCTGGGCGCCCGCCCTCCTGCAGAAGTCGCGGCCTTCGTCGACAAGCTCCGCCCCGACGAGACCGACCGTGAGGTGGCCGACCTGTTGCGGCGCGGCGACGAGGCCGCCCTGCGCCGGGTGCTGGAGATCACCCCCGATCACGCCGAGGCGACCATGGCCCTGGCCGAGGTGCTTATCGACGCCGACCGGAGCGACGAGGCCCTCCAGGTGCTGAGCCGGATCCCCGAGACCCCGGAAACCCGGCGCATCGCCGCCCGGGCCCGGGTGGACGCCGACCCGGCCGCCGACGACGACATCGAGCAACGGCTCGGCGCCCTGTTGGAACGGGTCGCCGAGGACGAGACCGCCCGCCAGGAATATCTGGACCTGCTGGAGTTGTTGGGACCAGACGACCCGCGGACGAACCGGTTCCGCAAGGAACTCACCGCCGCCCTCTTCTGAGGCCGCCCACCGGCCGACGACCGGCACTCGGTCCAGTGAGACCGGCCCCCCGCCGACTTCGACGTCCTTCCCCCCACCGAACCGCCGAACCCCACCGGGGTCGGCGTCCCTGAGCGCTCCGGAACGGAGCACTCCAGACGTGGAGGTGGGCCGTGGATCCTGCCCGAACCCGAAGCTCCGAAGTCGACGAACCCGTCGAACCCGACGGCGACCCGATGCGGCCGTTGCCACCGCCGCCGACCCTCGGCGAACTCGTCGCGGTCCTGCGCGAACGGGTCGCGCTGCGCCACCCGGGATGGGACGCCACCCGGGCGGTGCTCGCCCTGGCCGCGCTGGTCGGTCTGGGCGGCATGGTCTGGTTGCTCGTCGTGCCCCGGGACCCGGCGCCGGACCCCGCCCCGGTCCGGATCGTGACCACATCGACGAGCCCGACCACCCCGGTGACCTCCACCAGCGTGCCCGCACCCCTGGTCGTCGACGTGGTGGGCGCGGTGGTGCATCCGGGCCCCGTGGAGGTCGCGCCCGACGCCCGGGTCTTCGACGCCATCGCCGCTGCCGGGGGACCCCGCGACGACGCCGACCTGGAACGGGTGGTGCGCGCCGCCCGCCTCAGTGACGGCCAGCGGGTCTATGTGCCCCGCCGCGGCCAGGACGAGATCCCCGAACCCGTCGGCCCCTCCGGCGGCGGCGCGGCCGCCGCCCCGGACGCGTCCGGTGATGCCGGCGCCGCGACCGGCGCGACCGGAGAACCGGTGGATCTGAACACCGCGGATGCCGACACCCTCGACACGCTCCCCGGCGTGGGGCCCGCCACCGCGCAGGCCATCCTCGACCACCGCGCCCGCAACGGTCCGTTCACCTCGGTCGACGAACTCCTCGAGGTCAAGGGCATCGGCCCGGCCAAGCTCGCCGAGCTGCGGCCCCACGTCACCGTGTGAAGGCCGGTACCGAACCGGACCGCGCCGCCGACGAGGTCCCCGCGTCACACCTGCCGACCGAGTCGCGGCCCCCGCGGAGCCTGCACGACGGTTCCGCGGTGCTCATGGCCGTGGTGGCCGGCGCGGGGGCGTGGCTGGCACTCCCGGTGGGACGCGGCGTCGGCGCGGTCGTCGTCGCGCTCGCCCTGATCCTGCGCCGGCCGATGTTGTTGATCCTCGGTGTCGGACTCCTCGCCTCGGGTCTCGCCGCCCACGCCACCGCAGGCCTCGTGGTGCGCGCCGGGCACTGGTCGGGGACCGTGGAGGTGCTCGATGTGGGCACCCGCGCCGACGGCGAGGTCCACGCCGAGGTGCGCGCCGACGACCACCACCTGGATCTGGTCCCACCGGGACCGACGCGATCGGATCTGACCGGGGCCCACCCCGGGGACCGGTTCGTCGTGTCCGGCCAGGTCACCGCGACCGACCCGGCCGACGCCGTCGGTCGCGGCAGCCACGTCGCCGGCCGGATCCGGGCGACCCGCGTCGAGGCGGGCCCGCCGCCCCGGCAGCCCTGGCGCCTCGCCGGATCGATCCGCCGCTGGATCACGGGCCTGGGAGCGCCCCTTTCGGAAGATCACCAGGCGCTGTTCTCCGGGTTCGTGCTCGGCGACGCGACGGGCCAGACCCCCGAACAACGGGCGGACTTTCGGGCTGCGGGCCTCACGCACCTGCTGGTCGCCTCCGGCGCCAATGTCGCGTTCGTGCTGTACCTCGCCGCTCCCGTCCTGGGCCGAACCGGTTCCCGCACCCGGTGGGTGCTCACCGTGGGCCTGTGCGGGCTCTACGCGCTGGTCACCGGGCTGGAACCGTCGGTGCTGCGGGCCGCCGCGATGGTCGTGGTGGCCGCGTCCGCGGCCGGAATCGGCCGACCGGCCCGCTCATGGCGCACCCTGGCCTACGCGGTCACCGTGCTGGTGCTCGCCGACCCGTTCCTGGTACATTCGGCCGCCTTCGGGCTGTCGGTGGGCGCCTCGGCCGGGATCCTCGCCCTGGCCCGACCCCTGGCCAGGGTGCTCCCCGGCCCGGCGTGGCTCCGCCGGGCCCTGGCCGCGACCGTGGCCGCGCAACTCGGCGTGGCGCCGCTGCTGCTCGGGTTTCCCGGCGGGCTGCCCGTCGCCACGCTTCCCGCCAACGTGCTGGCGGCGGTGCCCGCCGGGCTGGTCATGGTCGCCGGCGTGCCCGCCCTGGTCGTGGCGGCCACCGGAATCCCCGGCACCGGGGTCTGCGTGTGGATCCCGCGGCTGCTGCTGGGATGGGTCGACGCGGTCGCCCGGGGCACCGCCTCACTCGCGCTCGGTCACCTGGGCGCGACCGCGGTGCTGGTCGCCACCATCGGCGTGACGTTCGTGGTGATCGCGGGACGCGGTCGGCTGCGGTGGCTGCGTCGGGCCGGGGCGGTCCTGGCCGTGGGCGCGTTCGCCTCACCGCTGATCTGGGGCGTCGCGGCGCCTCCCGACGGCGACGCGGCCTCGGTGACCCTGCGCCGCGGCGACACGGTGGTCGTGGTATTGACCGGCCAGGTCCCCGCGGAGCAGCTGCTCACCGAGTTGTCGGTTGCCCGGGTCCGTCGCATCGACCTGGTGGTCGTGCCCCACGGCGACGCCGCCGACGCGGCGATGCTGGACACGATCGCGCACCGGCACCGCATCGGCGGGGTGCTGACCCCGGCCCGCCTCCCGGGCACCAGGCAGGCCCAGATCGTGGTCACCGGAGCGGGCCGGGTCCACCTGGGCGACGCCGAGATCTGGGTGCTGGCGACCCGACCCGACCTGCGCGTCCACGTTCCCCCAGATGCGACCTGGCGGCGCGCCGGATCCGACGCCGCACCGGTGAGCGGCGGCCGGTAGGGTCGCAACGGTGCAGTCACGGATCGCCGCGTGCTTCCAAGATCTCCGGCGGCGTCCGCTCGTCGTGGCGCGACTGGACGGGTGCCTTCAAGAGCCCCCTGGGCTGCTCACCGTGGTCAAGGACGCGGCCGGGCACGGCGCCGACCTGGTGGTGCTCCCCACCGAGCGGGTCACCCAGACCGTGGCGGTGGCCCTCGACGAGGCGGGCGTCGGCTGGATGGCCGAGACCTCAGGAGCGTCCGGTTTCGCCGACGCCGCGGACCGGGGCGCCACGGTCGTCCACTGGACCGGCTCCGGAGCGCCGCCGGCGTTGGACGTGTCCGCCGGGTCGCGCCCCCGGGTGTTCGCCGCGCACACCGACGGCCTGGGTCCCGGTGACGGGCTGGTCGTGACGCCGGGAGACCTCGCTTCCCTGAGCGAGCTGGCAACAGGCCAGCTCGGCGTGGTGGACCTGACCGGCCACACCGACCGGGCCACGCTCGCCGCGCTGGTCACCGTCGCGCTCGACCGGGGGGCCGCCGCGTTCATCGCCGACGCGCCCCGACCGGTGCGCCGCGCCGCGCACGTGATCCGCGCCGTGGAACTCGCGGAATGAGCGTGCCGTTGCATCTGGTCAGAGGGTCGGACCCGGTCTTCGTCGGCGACACCGTCCTGGCGCTGGTCGATGAGCTGGTCGGCGACGCGGACCGCAGTCTGGTCCTGGACGAGTTCACCGGCGAGGACTACGACCTGGGCGCGGTGGTGGACGCCGCGTCGACCCCGCCGATGCTCGCCGATCGACGGGTGGTGCTGGCCCGCGGCGCGGGACGCTTCACGAAGGCCGACGACGTCGCCCCCCTGATCGCCTACCTGGCCGAACCGATGGACTCGTCGGTCATCGTGGTGGTGTGGGAACTCGCGCCCGGCCAGCAACGTCTCGCAGCGGTGCCCAAGAAGCTCACCGAGGCCATCGAGGCCGCCGGTGGCACGGTCACCGCCACCGACCCGGGGACCTCCCGCAAGGCCCGCGACGACTGGTGGTCCGAGCTCTTCGATGCCGCGCCGGTGCAGCTCACCGCCCGGGCGCAGGCCATGATCCGGGACCGCAGCGGCGAAGACCTCCAGACCGCGCCCGCGCTGCTGCGCCTGCTCGAAGGAGCCTTCGGACCGGGCGCCACCGTGGACGTCGCCGAAATCGAACCGCTCCTCGGCGAGGCCGGTGGCGTGCCGCCCTGGGAACTGACCGATGCGATCGACCGGGGCGACACGCCCGGCGCGCTCGACGCGCTGGGTCGCATGCTGGGGGCCGGCGGCCGGCACCCCCTGCAGGTCATGGCCACGCTCAGCTCCCACGCGCTGCGCATCGCCCGGCTCTCCGGCGCCGAGGTCACCGGTGAACGCGACGCCGCCGCGCTGCTGGGCATGAAAGGCTCGACGTTTCCCGCCAAGAAAGCGCTCGCCTCGGCGCGCCGGCTCGGACCAGAAGGGGCCCGTCGGGCCGTCGAGTTGTGCGCCGAAGCCGACCTGACGCTACGGGGCGGCGGGGTCGCCTGGCCCGGCGAGCTGGTCCTCGAGGTGCTCGTCGCGCGGCTGAGCCGACTCGGCGGGGCGCGCCGGGCTGCTCGCCGGCGCGGCTGATCAGCTCGCGGCGTTCGCCTTGCGCATCAGGCGGGACTTGCGACGGGCGGCCTCGTTGCGGTGGATCACGCCCTTGGCGGCGGCCGAGTCGATCCGCTTCACGGCCAGACGCAGGATCTCGTCGGCGTCCGCGGAGCCTTCCTCGATCGCGACCGTCGCCTGCTTGGTGCGGGTCCGCATCTCGGAGCGGACCGCCTTGTTCCGGGCGCGGGCCTTCTCGTTCTGCCGGTTGCGCTTGATCTGGGACTTGATGTTGGCCACGGAGGGTCCTCGTCGACGATGCCGATACAGCGGGTCCACGTTACCTGCACGGACCCGGTGTGCCCCAAAGTCGGCGATGCGCCCACCGAGGCGCGGCGAACCGGTGACCCGGCGCCGGCCGGGGCGCCGTTGGGGGCCAACGCCGGGACGGTCGGTACGCTGACGGGTCCGCCTCCGACTCAGGACCGGTCGTTCCCGCTCCGGCCCGGAGCCGTACTTTCGATCTGCGATGGTGAACCGCACTGCCATGACCGACCTCGACCGGCTCCGCTGCGTCAGCGTGATCGCCCACATCGACCACGGCAAGACGACTTTGTCGGACCGGATCCTGCAGGTCTGCGGCGCGGTCGACGAACGGGCGATGCGCGACCAGTTCCTGGACAACATGGACCTGGAACGTGAACGGGGCATCACGATCAAGCTGCAGAGCGTCCGCCTCGACTACGCCGGCCACGTCATCAACCTGATCGACACGCCGGGTCACGTCGACTTCGGCTACGAGGTGTCGCGCTCGCTGGCCGCGTGTGAGGGGGTCATCCTGCTGGTCGACGCCTCCCAGGGCATCGAGGCCCAGACCCTGGCCAACTGTTACCTGGCGTTGGAGAACGACCTGGAGATCGTGCCCTGCCTCAACAAGATCGACTTGCCCGCCGCCGAACCGGACCGGGTCGCCGAGGAGATCTCCGCGTTGCTGGGACTGGACCCGGACTCGGTGCTGCGCATCTCGGCCAAGACCGGCGAGGGGGTCCCCGAGCTGCTCGAGGCCGTCATCGACCGGGTCCCTGCCCCCCAGGGCAACGCCGAGGACCCGTTGCAGGCACTCATCTTCGACTCCCACTTCGACGCGTACCGCGGCGTGGTGTCCTCGGTGCGGGTCATGAACGGTCGCCTTCAGACCGGCGCGAAGTTACGGTTCATGCAGGCGGGCACCACGCACGAAGCCGAGGAGATCGGGGTGCGCGACCCGGGGCCGACCCCGGTCGAACGCCTCGGCCCCGGCGAGACCGGCTACCTCATCGCCGGGGTCAAGGACGTGGGCGAAGCCCGTTCCGGTGAGACCGTCACCGAAGCCAAGAATCCCGCCGAGGCCCCGCTGGAGGGCTACGCGCACCCCAAGCCGATGGTGTTCTGCGGGATCTACCCCGTCGACGGCGACGAGTTCGCCGCCCTGCGGGAAGCTCTGGACCGGTTGCAGCTCAACGACTCGTCGTTCACCTACGAACCCGAGACCTCCGGGGCCCTGGGCTTCGGGTTCCGTTGCGGGTTCCTGGGCCTGTTGCACATGGAGATCGTCCGCGAACGCCTCGAGCGGGAGTTCGACCTGTCGCTGATCGCCACGTCCCCGTCGGTCGAGTACCAGGTGACCACCACCGCCGGTGAGGTACTCGCCGTCGACAACCCCTCGGACCTGCCGCCGATGTCGGAGATCGAGACGATCGCCGAACCGTGGCTGTCGGCGACCGTGTTGACCCCGACCGACTACACCGGCGCGGTCATGGAACTGTGTCAGAGCCGGCGGGGCGAACTGGGCAACATCGAGTACCTCACCCCCGAACGGGTCGAGGTGTCCTACCGGCTGCCTCTCGCCGAGGTCGTCACCGACTTCTTCGACCAGCTCAAGAGCCGCACCCAGGGCTATGCCAGCCTCGACTACGAACCCGCCGGCGACGTGGTGGGCGACCTGGTCAAGGTCGACGTGCTGCTCAACGGCCAACCGGTCGACGCGTTCTCCACGATCGTGCACCGCGACAAGGCCGAGGCCTACGGACGGCGCATGACCGAGAAGCTGCGCGAGCTGATACCCCGGCAGCTCTTCGACGTGCCGATCCAGGCGGCCGTCGGCGGACGGATCATCTCCCGGGAGACGGTCAAGGCCAAGCGCAAGGACGTGATCTCCAAGTGCTACGGCGGCGACATCAGCCGCAAGCGCAAGCTGTTGGAGCGGCAGAAGGAAGGCAAGAAGCGCATGAAGAGCATCGGGCGGGTCGAGGTGCCCCAGGAGGCGTTCGTCTCCGCGCTCCGGCTCGAGGACTGACCCGACCCCTTGGAGCGGGGGACCCGGGCGCCCGAACCGGGCCGACCCGCCGCTGAGAGGCTGGCGCTCGGTATCATCGAGTGCCAGGGACCGGCCCGTGAGCTCTGCATCGGGCCGGTCGCAGGAGACTCACGAGGTTGCGAGCATGCTCGATGAGCGGAAGTCGACGATTCTTCGGGCGGTGGTGTCCGAGTACATCCACACCGCCCAACCGGTGGGTTCGGCGCGGGTGAGCCGCGCGCCGGGGGTCGAGGTGTCCCCGGCCACGGTCCGCAACGACATGGCCCAGCTCGAGGCCGACGGCTACCTGTTCCAGCCCCACACCAGCGCCGGTCGGGTACCCACCGACAAGGGCTACCGGGCGTTCGTGGACGACCTCACCGGACCCCGGATCCGGCTGGGGCCCAGCCAGGCCGCCCGGGTACGGGAGTTCTTCGACACCACCCACGGCGAGATCGAGCACATGCTCGATGCCACCACCCGGCTGCTGGCCGGGCTGACCCACCAGGCCGCGGTGGTGGTCGCGCCCACGCCGCCGCCGGCGCCGGTGCGCACCGTGCAGCTCGTGGACCTGACACCCACCGCGGTGCTGCTCGTCGCGGTGCTGGCGAACGGTGCCATCGACAAACACACGATCGAGCTGGGCGAACCGGCCGACGCCGAGGTGGTCGCCCGCGCCGGCGCGATCCTGGCCCGCCATCTGGACGGACGGCCCGTGCGCTCCATCGCCGAGGTGCCCGTCACCGGCGATCCGGCGGTCGACGCGGTCCTCGCCGCGTGCGCGGCCTCCAGTGCAGCGCCCCGCGCCGCGGAGACCGAACAGGTCTTCGTGGGCGGAACCGCGGAGATGGCCGGATCCTTCGACGCGATCGAGACGGTCCGTGAGGTCCTGACGATCCTGGAACAGCAGCTCGTCGTCGTGACCCTGCTGCGCGACGTGCTCGACCGGGGCCAGCAGGTCGCGATCGGGACCGAGACCGGCATGGAGCCACTCGCCGATTGTTCGGTGGTCGTGGCACCCTATGAGATCGACGGATCCCCGGCCGGGAGCCTGGCGCTGCTGGGCTCCACCCGGATGGACTACCCCCAGGCACTGGCAGCGGTCGCCCTGGTGAGCCGGCGACTCGGACGACGATTGACAGAAGGCTGACGACGTGGCAACCGACTACTACGAGCTCCTGCAGGTGGATCGCAGCTGCACGCAGGCCGAACTGAAATCGGCCTACCGTCGCCTCGCCCGGGAACTGCACCCCGACGCCAACCCCGACGACCCCGCCGCCGAAGCCCGGTTCAAGGAGGTCGCCGTCGCCTACGAGGTGCTCAGCGACCCCGAGAAACGCGCCCGCTACGACGCCTACGGCCCGGACGGCGCGCACGCCACCATGGGCGGAGACCCCTTCGGTTTCGGTGGCGGCGGCCTGGGCGACATCTTCAGCCAGATCTTCGGCAGCGGTATGGGCGGTCCGTCCGGACCGGCGGGGCCGCCGGCGGGACAGGACATCGAGGTCACCGCCCGCATCTCCTTCGCCGACGCCGTGTTCGGTGCCAAGGCGCCGGTCACGGTGCGCACCGCGGTGCCCTGTGAAGACTGCGAGGCCACCGGCGCCGCGCCGGGCACCGCGCCCACCGCCTGCAGCGACTGTGGAGGCACCGGTCAGGTGCGCCGGGTCCGTCAGTCGTTGCTCGGCCAGATGGTGACCGCCGGGGTGTGCGGCCGCTGCGGGGGTTGGGGCAAGGTCGTCGAGCATCCCTGCCCGGCGTGCAACAGCGAAGGCCGCAAGGTCACCGAGAAGACCTACACCGTCGACGTGCCCGCCGGCGTGGACTCGGGCTCCACGCTGCGACTGAGCGGCCTGGGCGCGGTGGGGCCCCGGGGCGGTGCCTACGGCGACCTGTACGTGCACCTCGCGGTGGAACCCGACGAGCAGTTCACCCGTGACGGCGACGACCTGCACCTGGAGCTTCCCGTCGGGTTCTCCCAGGCGGCACTGGGCGCCAAGCTCACCCTCGAGACCCTGGACGACACCCGCGAGGTCGAGATCGAACCGGGCACCCAGCCCGGCACCGTGGTGCGCCTTCGAGGACTGGGAGTGCCGCGCCTGGGGGGCCGGGGTCGTGGTGACCTGCTGGTGACCGTCACCGTGGAGGTGCCCACCAACCTCGACGACGAGGAGGCCGAGCTGCTCCGCCGCCTCGCCGAGCTGCGCGGCGAGGAACTCCGCGAGGCCGACGAAGGACTGTTCCAGCGGGTCCGTTCGGCGTTCAAGAGCTGAGTGGACCCCACGGCCTCCCCGATGATCGCCCCCGGGCCGGAGCCCTCCCGGGACCCCGACGGCACCGGCGGGCCGCACGCCTTCGTCGCCGACCTGGATGCGCCGGAGCTCTCCGACGCCGACCGGCACCACCTGGCACGGGTCCAACGCATCCGCGCCGGCGCACCGATGACCATCGGCGACGGACAGGGGGCGTGGCGACCGGCCCGCTTCGGACCCACCGTCGAGGTCACCGGACCGGTGATCCGCGTCCCGCGCCCGGCACCACGGATCGGTGTGGGCTTCGCCCTGGTCAAGGGTTCGCGGATCGACGAGGTGACCCGCCACCTCACCGAACTGGGCGTGGACGACATCATGCCCTTCACCTCCGAACGCTGCGTGGTGCGCTGGGACGACGCGACCGCGCACAAGCGCCGCGCTCGCCTGGAACGCATCAGCGTGGAAGCCGCGATGCAGTGCCGGCGGGCCTGGCTGCCCACCGTGCACCCGGTGCGGCCCTTCTCCGCGGTCGTGCAGCACCCCGGCGCGGTGGTGGCCCAGATGGACGCGCCGCCACTCGAGGCCGGGGCCACCACCGTCCTGGTGGGCCCCGAAGGCGGGTTCACCGCCGGGGAACTGGCACAGGCGCCGGCGGTCGCGTCGGTGGCCGACCACGTGTTGCGGGCCGAGACCGCCGCGTTGGCCGCGGGCACCCTGCTGGGTGTCCGACGTCGGGTGGTGGCATGAGCGACCAGGATCCGCTCGTGACCGCGTCCTCCGCGGCGCGCTTCGGGGTGTACATCCACATCCCCTTCTGTGCCCACCGCTGCGACTACTGCGCGTTCGCCACCTGGACCGACCGTACGCATCTGGCCACCCGGTACCTGGACGCCTGCATCCACCAGGCCCGCCGCGCGGTCGCCGACGCGCCTGCGGTGACCAGCGTGTTCGTCGGCGGCGGCACGCCCAGCCTCGTCGACCCGGCCCATCTCGGTCGACTCATCGAGGCGACCGGAGCCGGACCGGACGCCGAGATCACCGTGGAATGCAACCCCGACGACGTCACCGACGACCTGCTCGCCGCGTTCGTCGCCGTCGGGGTGAACCGGCTGTCGATCGGTGTGCAGTCGATGGACCCCGCGGTGCTGGCCGCGCTCGGCCGCACCCACGACCCCGCCAACGTGCAACGCGCCGCGCAGGCCGCCCACGCCGCCGGACTCGCCTTCAACGTGGACCTCATCTACGGAGCCAAGGGCGAGTCGGTGGCCTCCTGGCGGGCCACCCTGGACGCCGCCGTCGACCTCGAACCGGCCCATGTGTCCGCGTACGGGTTGACCGTGGAGCCGGGCACCCCGCTGGCCGCCGACACCGCCCGCCACCCCGACGACGACGACCAGGCCACCAAGTACCTGATCGCCACCGACGTGCTGGGCGACGCCGGGTTCGAATGGTACGAGATCTCCAACTGGGCCCGTCCCGGGCGCCGGTGTGTCCACAACCTCACCTACTGGCTGGGCGGTGACTACGCCGCAGTGGGTGCCGCGGCCCACGGCTACCGCAAAGGGCGGCGCTACTGGCACGTGCGTACCCCCGAACGGTTCATCGACGCGTTGTGTGAGGGCCACACGCCGGTGGCGGCGTCCGAGACCCTCGACGCCGACGCCGCCCGCGTCGAACGCCTCGAGCTGCTGTCGCGCACCGGCGCCGGGGTGCCCCTGGACGCGCTCGACCCCGCCGACGTCGAAGGTGACCTGGCCGGGCTGGTCCGTCGGGTGGACGCCGTGGACCCGTCCTGGCAGGTGGGCGACGGTCCCCGCTGGGTGCTCACCGACCGGGGACGGCTGCTGCAGACCGAGGTGGCCCACCGGCTGCGGTGATCTGCGAACCTGGGGCGATGGCCCTGCTGCAGATCATCGAACCCTGGGACACCGACCTCACCTCGGCTGACCCGCTCGCCTTTCCCGGCTACGCCGACAAGCTCGCCGGCCTGGATTCGGAATCGGTGCGCACCGGACGCGGCGACCACGCCGTGGTGATCGAGGGTGACTTCTCGGTCCTGGGCGGGTCGATGGGGGTGGTCCACGGCGAAAAGGTCGTGCGGGCCATCGACCGCGCCATCGACGAGCGCCTCGACGTGGTCGTGCATGCGCGCAGCGGCGGTGCCCGCATGCAAGAGGGCATGATCTCGCTGATCCAGATGGGACGCACCGCGGCAGCGATGGGCCGCCTGCGCGCCGCGGGGCTCGGATCGGTCGCGGTCCTGGGCCACCCCACCACCGGCGGGGTACTGGCCAGCTACGCGTCGCTGTGTGACCTGATCGCCGCGGAGCGCGGGGCGACCATCGGCTTTGCCGGGCCCCGCGTGGCCGAAGCCGTCACCGGCGAACCCGTGTCCGGATCGCACACCGCAGAGACCGCCTCCGCCGCGGGTCTGGTGGACTTCATCGGCGACCCGGACGAACTGGCCGCCTGGGTCGAGGCCGCCCTGGGACGCCGGGACCGGCCCCTGGTGCTCGCGGGTCGGCCCGACGGGCCCGTCCCCGAGGTCGGGACCCGGAGCGCCGGCACGGCCTGGGACCGGGTGCAGGCCGCCCGGGCGCCGGGTCGGCCCAGCGGTCTCGACGTCGCCGCCGCCGTGGTCGAATCGTGGACGGACCTGGCCGCTCCCGACCCCACCGTCCGGACCGGCCTGGCCGCCGTGGACGGCCGCCGGGTCGTGGTCGTCGCCCAGGACCGCCACGCCGGCAACGGCCGCCCCACCCCGCAGGGCTACGCCCAGGCCCAGCGGGCCATCGCCCTGGCCGGGCGCCGCGGGGTGCCGGTGCTCACCCTCATCGACACCCCGGGAGCCGAGCCCGGATCGGCCGCCGAACAGAACGGCATCGCCGGGGCGATCGCCCACACGTTCCTGGCGCTGTCCGAGGCGCCGGTGCCCACGCTGGGCGTCGTGGTCGGTGAGGGCGGCAGCGGCGGGGCGCTTGCCTTCGGGGTGACCGACGAGCTGCTCATCCAGCGCAGCGCGGTGTTCTCGGTGATCGGTCCAGAAGGCGCCGCGGCGATCCTGCACCGGGACCCCTCGCGGGCCGCCGAGGTCGCCGAGGCGCTCCGTCTCACCAGCGACGACCTCGTCGACCTGGGCATCGCCGGCGCGGTGATCGACGACGACCTGGAAGCCACCGCGACCGCGATCCGAGCTGCGCTGGGCCGTCTGGTCCACGGCACCCGGGTCTCCCGACTCGACGCGGCCAGCCGCCGCTGGCTCAGCTGACCCTCCGACGCCACGGTGCTGCCCGTTGCAGTCGCCGGGCGGCTACCTCCGCGTCCACGATCTCACCGACGGCGAGCTGGGTGGCCAGGCGCGCCAGACGCGGGCCGCGCCCGGGGAGCCAGGCCGCACCGGGTGGCCCCTGCAGGGTCCGGAGCATCCGTCCCACCGAGCGCACGTCGGCCGCGCACCAGGCCCGCCACCGGTGCTCCGGAGCCCCGGCGCGCACCTGACCGTCCACGAACCCGCACAGTGCCACCGACCCGTCCGCGGCCAATCGCACCGACCCGGACGAAAGGGGGCCGTGGGTGATGCCGGCGGCGTGCAACGCGCCGAGGGTGCGGAGGACCTGGGCGGCGATCTCGCCGAGGATCCGGGGCTGGAGCGGTGCCGCGGCGCGCAACGACCGGCCTCCCAGGTGACCGGTCACCAGCGTGGTCGTCGACGCGGTGTGTTCCAGGGCCACGAAGCGTTCCACGTCGGCGCGCTCGCATCTGGCGAGCAGGTGGGCGGTGTGGGTCAGGCGCGCCCGGTACTCGGCGGCGGAGCTTCGCCGCTGCACGGTGAGGGTGCCCGCATGGACCACCAGAGCCGTGACCCAACCGGGCGCGGATCCGGAGGCGGGGTCGGCGACCACGCCCGGGTTCATGCCCCGATTCCGGCCGGTCCAAACCCGTCGGAATCTCTAGAATCGTGCTCATGGCCGAAGCGGACATCGACTGGCTGAGCACCGCGGCGGCCGCGAAGCGCCTCGGTGTCACCGCCCGCACGCTGTACCGCTTCATCGACGAGGACGGTTTGCCCGCCTACCGCTTCGGCCGGGTGATCCGCCTCAAGCGGGCCGACGTCGACGCCTACATCGAATCGTGCCGGATCCAGCCCGGTTCCCTGGAGCACCTCTACCCCGAACCGGGGCGGGCCGAGACCGAGGACTGACCCGCGCCCGACCGATCCGATGCGCGCCACGGCACGGACCCGGGTCCGGCCGGGTCGAGCAACCCCGATCCGGAGCGGGACGGGCTCAGTCGGTCGCGGTCGGCCGGGACGCCGAGATCGCTGCGGTGTCGGCTCCGGAGGTGGGGTCGGTGCCGTTGAGGCCGGCGTCGTCGCCGGGCGGCCGGGCGGCCCCGTCGGTGCCGGGTTCCGGTTTCGGGTTTGCTTCGGTGGCGTCCACGGCGCCGTCGGTGCCGCCGCCACGCCCCGGCTTGGTGGCGTTGCGCCCCAGGTAGCCGTAGCCGTAGCCGTACCCGTAGCCGTAGTACTGGTTCATCTCCGCGCGGTCGCAGCTGTTGAGCACCACACCGAGCACGTTCGCCTGGTACTGCGCCAGCAGCTCGGCGACCCGGCGCGCAGCATTGGCCCGGGTCCGGTCCGCGCGAAGCACCAACAGGACCGCGTCGGCCACGTGGAGCAACTCCACGGCGTCGTTGGTGGTGAGGATCGGCGGGGTGTCCAGGATCACCAGGTCGTAGCCGTCCGAGCGCGCCTCGACGGCCTTTGCGAGTCGGTCGTTGGCGATCTCCGGGGTGGGCGCGTCGTGAGGGCCGGGCAGGAAGGCCACGCCGGGGATGCGGGTCTCGGCCGGTTCATCGGGCGCCACCAGATTCGGAACCGGGGTGAGGTAGCGACGCACCGTGGGGCGACGGAAGTCCCCGTCGATGACGAGCACCCGGTATCCGTCGTCGGCGTACGCCGCGGCCAGGTTGGCAACGGTGGTGGTCTTGCCTTCGGAAGGGCCCGGAGAGGTGACCATCAGCACGGGTGGACCGTCGCCGGCAGAACGTTCCAGGCCGTCCATACCGAAGGTGACCGCGGTCCGGGCCGACCGGAACCGTTCGGCGGCCAGGCCCGTGGAATCGTCCTCGATGGCCACGTGGTGATTCCGAACCTGGTCCCGGGCCAGCTTGGGGATCTCGGTGAGCACCCCCAGGCCGGTGAGTTCCTCGACCCGGTCCCGACGGCGGACCCGGTCGTCCCAGGCCTCCAACACGAACGCGCTGATGAGGCCCAGCACCAGTCCAGCGGCGCCGCCGAGCAGGATCCGCGTCGAGTCGGTCAGGCCCTCGTCGGTCGAAAGGTCCAGCTCGTCGAAATCCGGAGCGGCCGAGTTGGAGGTGTTGGGGTCGGCGAGGCGGCTGCGCGCGTTCATGTTGCGGCTCCGCCGGTAGTTGTAACCCCGGGCGTTGATCTGGATCGGGGTGGCCGGTTGCAGGACCTCCAGGGAGAAGTTGCTCCCGGTGCTGGGCAGCTCGTCGAGCTGCGCGGTCGTCTCCCGGATGTCGCTCTCGATCCGTTCGATCTGCTGAATGCGCAGCAGTTGCGCCGCTTCGTCGCCGCCGATCTGAGACCGGAGCCGGTCCCGTTCGGCGATCAGGTCGTCCATGCGGTCCTGCAGCTCTTGGCGGCTGGCGTCGGCCACCGTGTTGGCCTCGGATTGCGACAGCACCTGGAGGGTCTCGGCGGCCGTGTCGGCGAGCTGGACCGCGGCTTCCGGTTGGGTGCCGATGGCCGTCACGTCGATCGCGGAGAAATCGGGTCGCACCGTCGCGTCGACCGACGCAGCCACCTCGTTGCGGCTCAGCCCGAGGGATTCACCCACCCGGTCGAGCAGGATCAGCGACTCGGCTTGCAACGCCGCCTGACTCAGGTTGTAGCTGCCGCCCTCGGCCCGGTCCAGGTCGTGGTGGACCAGGGTGTTGGTGGCCTTGTAGTAGCGCGTCGTTTCCGGCTTCTCCTGGATCAGCACCGCGGACGCGGCCCCACCGATGAGCCCCACGACCAGGCCAAGCGCGATCCACCGCCAGCGCCGGACGAGCACCCCGGCGTAGTGCCGCAAAAGGTTCTCGGACGTGTCCCCGGACGCGGGAGCCGGCGGGTACGGCATGCCGGCTTGCGAGTCGTGGTGTTCGGTCATGGTGGGTTGCGCCATCCCTGCAGTGGCAGGTTGGCCAGTCTAGAACGACGTCGGCACGAAGCCAGGGTCCGGGATCCCGGGCGGTGGGTGCGCGCTCGTCGGGCCGGCCCCTCCTGTCGAGCGGTACCTCGGGTGCCGATCGCCTCACGCCGTGTGGTTCCGTCCGGTTCCGACGAGTTCCGCATAGCAACGCTCGAGCGCGTCCACGTGCGCCTCGATCGTGAAGGCCGTCTCGTAGCGCGCCCGGCCCCGGGCCGCCAGCTCGTCGCGGGACGCCGGGTCCTCCGCGTACCGACGTAGCAGGTCGGCGGCGGCTGCGACGTCACCGGCGTCGAACAGCGTCTCGGGCGTGGCCGACCCGACGGTGCCCAGGTGACCCCCAGCCCCCGCCGCGATCACGGGCAGGCCCGCGGCCATCGCCTCGACCACGCTCAACCCGAACGGTTCCGCGGGGGCGGGTGCCAGGAGCAGCGCCGCGCGGCTCATGCGGATCTCCAGGTCGTCGACCCGTCCCAGAAAGCTCGTCGCGTCTCCGATCCCCAGACGCTGCGCCGCGCTGCGCAGCTCCCCGATCTGGCTGCCGGTGCCGGCCACGTGCAGCTGCCAGCCATCCGCGGCAAGCGCCGAACGGGCGAAGGCCTCCAGGGCCACCTCGGTGGCCTTCTCCGCCTCCAATCGTTGAGCGACGAGCACGACCCGGTCGCGATCGGTCGCGCTCGGACGCCGCTGTGGTGCCGGGTCCGGCACCCCGTTGACGATGACGGCCGGAGCACCACCGACGCGGCGGGCGACGAAGTCGCTGACCGCGATCTCGGCGGTCACGAGCCGGGGCACGACCGAGGTGAGGACCCGGGTGAGGAGACTGTGGCCGCGGGGTTGGGCGAAGTGCAGGGTCGACACCACCGGCGCACGCCAGAGAGCCCGGGTGGCGATCGCCACCAGATCCGACCCCGTCATGTGCGCGTGGACCACGTCGGTGCTTCCGAGACCCTTCGCCGCGACCAGCGCCGCCCGCGTCGACGGGGCGGCCACGAACCGCACCGTCGTTCCGGCCAGCGCCGCGTTCATCGACGCCGCGTGGCCGCCGACGACCTCGACCCGGTGCCCCCGCCTGGCCAGCTCGGTTGAAGCGGTCGTGACCAGACGCTCGACGCCGGCGAAGTTGTCGGTGCAGACCAGGTGACGGATGCGCATACGGTCGCTCTCGGGAGGGGCGATGCGAGGCTAGCGGCGGGCCGTGGTGCCGCCCCGATGCCACGGGGCTTTCCGCACCGGTGACCGAACCCGGCCAGCCCCTAGCATTCTCACGGACCATCTCCCCAGGAGCCCACCCAGCCGATGTCGACCACCACCTCGGGCGGCCGCCACACGCGTGCCAGCGCAGGCCCCGACCCGCGCCCCGCTGTGCTCGTCGCGCTCATCGCCGGGTTCGAGTTCGTGGCGGCCTGGTTCGCTGCGTCGTCGATGCGGATGGCCATGGCCGTGGTCGTCGGGTCGATCGTGCTCACCGCCTGCGTGCTGTGGCCCTCGGCGGTCCTGGTGGCGGTGTTCCCGGCGAGTTTCGCGACCTGGCGGGTGGGGCCCGCGGCGATCGACCTGTCGATCGCGGACCTGATGACCTTCGTCGGGGTGCTCGCGGCCTTCCCTTCGGTGCCGTGGCGTTCCCGGGTCTTCCGTCAGGTGTTGCTGGCCGTCGCCGGGTACTCGCTGGTGGTGTCGGTCGCCGTCGTCGCCCACTTCACGATGGCCGGCGCGGTCGAGGTGGCCCACCGGTTCGTGATGGTCGTGGGCACGGTGTGCATCGGGGCAGCGGTGGTGCACCGGGGCAAGGTCACCGCGGCGTTGCGGGCGCTGGTGTTGATGGGCACGGTCGTGGCCTTCGCCGCGATCGTCGACACGCTGACCAACAATCTGGAACCGGCCTACGCCTTCGGGTTGCAGAAGAACTCGATCGGCACGCTGCTGGTCAGCACGATCATCTGCACGTACTTCGGCAGGTCGCAGCTTCGCTGGCCGCTGTGGCTCACCGGGGGGCTCGCCTTGGTCATGGCCGGCGGCCTGGCGGCATCCCAGTCACGGGGCTCGGGACTGGCCCTGGGCGTGGTGTTCCTGGTCTTCCTGGTCCGCAACGCCTGGGTCCGACGGACCCGACGGGTCTGGCGCCTGGTGCCCCTGATCCTGGTGCTCGGGGTGGGCCTGGGCATCGTCATGGTCCAGAGCTTCCAGGCCCAGGCCAGCGAACGCACCGGCACCAGCTACCGGTTCAGTTCGGCGGGGTCCCGGGAGGCGAACTTCCGCGTGGTGTGGGACGAGGTCGTCGTATCGAATCCGGTGTTGGGCGCCGGCCCCAAGTGGTTCAACCAACCCGGCGCACCAACCAGCGTGCCCCACAACCTGGTGCTCGAGGAGCTCTCGAGCGACGGGATCGTGGGACTGATCGGCTTCATCGCGGTGATCTGGGTCTGCCTTCGGGTGGCCAACCGGGCGCCGCCGCCGTTGGGGGAGCTCGCCTGGTACGTGCTCGTGGGCCGGTTGGCGGCCGCGTCCTTCGACATCTTCTGGGTGGCGGGACCCAACACCCTGCCGTTCCTCGCCCTGGGCCTGGCCGTGGGCGCGGCCAGCCTGGCCGAGCGCGCCGAGCCGGCCGATGCGCCACAGCCGGCGGTGCTGCGATGAACGACGTCGCTGCCGGTCCGGTGTCCCTCGACGACCCGGACCGCCGCCCGCTGCGGGTGCTGCGGTTCCACCATTCTGCGGTGGTGACTGCATGGCGTCGACGTGACACCGCGTTGGCCGACGAGTCGGTGGCGGTGACCGCGCTCTCTCCCCGACGCTGGAACGAGGGCGGCGCCATGGTCGAGTTGCAACCCGAACCGCACGAGGACCTGGTGCCCGTTGCCACGCTGGGTCGGCACCCGTTTCGTTTCGTGGCCGACCCGGTCGCGCTGTGGCGTGCGCTGCGGGCGAACCGGGACGTCGACGTGCTCGACATCCACGAGGAACCCGCCGCGTTGATCACCTTCGAGGTGCTCCTGCTGGCACGCCTGGCGGGTTGCCGCGCCCCGGTGGTGTGCTACAGCGCCCAGAACCTGCTCAAGCGCTACCCGGTGCCGTTCCGTTGGTTCGAACGCTGGGTGCTGGGCCGCGTCGCCGCCGTGCACTCCTGCAACGACGCGGTCGCCGGGGTGCTCGCGGCCAAGGGCTACACCGGTCGGGTGGTGAACCTCGGCCTCGGCGTCGACACCGATCGTTTCACCCCCGACGATTCCGGCGAGGCTGGGCGTGTGGGACCCTTCCGGGTCGGTTACGTCGGTCGCTTCACCTCCCAGAAGGGGATCTTCCCGCTGGTCGCAGCCTTGGCGTCGCTCGACGGGGTCCACGCCGAGTTCGTGGGAGCCGGACCCGAAGAGGCCGCACTACGCGCCGCGGTCGCCGGGCGGAACCTGGGCGACCGGGTCCGAGTGCGCGGGTTCGTGGACCACGACGAGCTGCCCGCCACGTACCGCAGCTTCGACGTGCTCGCCGTGCCCTCTCTGGACCGGCCCAACGTCAGAGAACAGTTCGGCCGGGTCATCGTCGAGGCGATGGCCTGTGGCACGCCGGTGGTCGCCTCCGACGTCGGCGCGTTCGGAGAGGTCGCCGACGACGCGGCGCTCGTGGTGCCCGAAGGCGACGCCGCGGCCCTGGCCGAGGCGATCGGTCGCCTGCGCGACGACCCCGGACTGCGGGCGGAGCTGAGCCGTCGGGGCGTCGAGCGCGCCCGACGGTGGTCCTGGCCCCGCATCGCCGCCCGTCAGGCTGCGTTGTATCGTCGGGTCGCGGGCCGGTGAGGGGAAGCGAATCGGGCCCCGTGGACGGCCGGTACCCTCTACGCTGGAGCCAGCGTGAGTACGACCCGAATCGAACTGACCGTTTCCGACCCCCATGAGATGGCCGCGCTCGTCGGGCCCGCCGATGCGTACCTGCGTCAGATCGAGCGACACTTCGACGACAGCGACGTGTCGGTTCGCGGCAACGTGATCACCGTCGAGGGCGGCGAGGCGACCACGCTGGCGGACCTGTTCCGGGGCCTGCTCGACCTGGTGGCCGCCGGGCACCACCTGGACGCGGCCACCGTGGACCGTTCGATCGACCTGGTGCGCGCCGGCGAGGTGCCCGCCGAGGTGTTCGCCACCGACGTGCTACGCGCCCCGGGGGGACGCATGGTGCGCCCCAAGACCGCCGGCCAGAAGCGCTACGTGGACGCCATCGCCTCCAACATCATCACCTTCGGGATCGGACCGGCCGGCACCGGCAAGAGCTGGCTGGCGGTGGCCTCTGCGGTCCACGCTCTGAACGCCAAGGTCGTCGACCGGATCGTGTTGTGCCGCCCCGCCGTGGAGGCCGGTGAGCGGCTCGGGTTCCTGCCCGGGGACCTCATGGCCAAGGTCGACCCGTACCTGCGGCCGCTCTACGACGCCTTGGCGGACTTCCTGGAACCCGAGGGTCTGGCCCGCCTGCTCGAACGCGACGCCATCGAGGTCGCGCCCCTGGCCTTCATGCGGGGGCGGACCCTGAACCGCAGCTTCATCATCCTGGACGAGGCCCAGAACACCACCACCGAACAGATGAAGATGTTCCTCACGCGCATCGGATTCTCGTCACGGGCGGTGGTGACCGGTGACATGACCCAGGTCGACGTGGCGGGCGGCCGCGGCGGCCTTGTCGGTCTCGAACGGGTTCTCGGCCACATCGACGGAATCGGGTTCGTGCACCTTTCCAGCCGCGACGTGGTGCGACATCGGATCGTCCAGGAGATCGTCGACGCTTACGCCAAGGCCGAGGTGGAGAACTGAGGGCCACGATGACCGCGTCGCCCACCGAGCCGGCTTCGTCTCCAGCTTCGCGGTCCACCGAGACCGGGGCGGGAGCGTCGCCCCACGCGGTCGTCACCGACGATCGCCCTCCGGATAGCGATCCCGTCGTCGATACCGCGTTCGTGCGCCGGATCGTCGAAGGGGCCCTGACCCGAGCCGGCGTGACCGGAGCGGGAGAGGTTGCGGTGACCCTGGTGGAGCCCGACACGATCGCCGAGTTGAACCGCGACCACCTGGGCGGCACCGGACCCACCGACGTGCTGTCGTTTCCCATGGACGGCCCCGGCGACGACGATCCGCTCCCGCCGGGCGCGCCCCGGCTGCTGGGGGACCTGGTGATCTGCCCCGCGGTGGCCGCCGCGCAGGCCCCCCAGCACGCCGGTTCCTTGGAGGACGAACTCGCCCTGTTGAGCGTGCACGGTGTGCTGCACCTGCTGGGCTGGGACCACGCCGAGGCCGACGAGGCGCGCGCGATGCGCGCCACGGAGGCCGCGATCGTCGCCGCGGTCCACCGTCCCGTCGCCGCCGGCACGGAGGTGCCCTGATGCTGCTGGCCCGCGTCACCGGCGTCGAGGTGGTCATGATCGTCGTGATCGTGATCCTGCTGGGGATCCAGTCGTTCCTGGCGCTGGCCGAGACCTCCCTGACCCGAATGAGTCGCAACCGGGCGATCGCCCACGACGAGGCGGGCCGGCGCGGCGCCCGCCGTCTGCGCCAACTCGTCGAGGACCCGGCGTCGTTCCTGAACTCGCTGCTGCTGGTGGTGCTGGTCTGCCAGACCGTGCAGACCGCGTTGACCACGATCGTGGCCGAACGGCTCTTCGGCGCCACCGGGGTGATCGTGGCGCTCATCGTCAACGTCGGGCTGGTGTTCGTGCTCTCCGAGGCCGCACCCAAGACCTGGGCGGTCCAGCACACCGACACCGCCGCACTGCGCAGCGCCCGACCCATCTGGGGCCTGACGCGGCTCTGGCCGCTGCGGATGATCGCCCGGGGCCTCATCGGGATCACCAACGTGCTGCTGCCCGGCAAGGGCCTGGAACAGGGCCCGTTCGTGTCCGAGGAGGAATTGCTGGCCATGGCCGACGAGGCCGCCGAGCACGACGTGATCGAGGACGACGAACGGGCCTACATCACCCGGGTGATCGAGTTCGGCGACACCCTCACCCGGGAGGTCATGGTGCCCCGGCCCGACATGATCACGATCGAGGCCTCCACCCGGGTCGCCGACGCGATGGAGATCGTGCTGCTCAACGGCTACAGCCGGATCCCGATCCACCGGGGCGACACCGACGACATCGTGGGGATCCTGTACGCCCGTGACCTGATGCGCGCGGAACGCAACGACCGCTCCGACACCCCGGTGGGGGAGATCGTGCGCCCGGCCACCTTCGTGCCCGAGACCAAACGGGTCGCCGAACTGCTGCCCGAGATGCAGCAGGAGAAGTTCCACATGGCGATCGTCGTCGACGAGTACGGCTCCACCGCGGGCCTGGCCACGCTGGAGGACCTGATCGAAGAACTCGTCGGTGAGATCGTCGACGAGTTCGACGTGGAGGACCCGCTGGTGGAACCGCTGCCCGGCGGGATCCTGCGGGTGGACGGTCGGCTGTCGATCGACGACGCCAACGACGTGCTGGATGGCGAGCTGCCCCGCGGCGACTGGAACTCCATCGGTGGGCTGATCTTCACCAGCCTGGGGCGCGTGCCCTCCGGCGGTGAGGTCGTCGAGGTGCCCGGCTACGAGCTGCGGGTGGAACGCATGCAGGGCCGCCGGATCGCCCGGGTGCGGATCATCGCCCGGCCCGAACCCGACCCCGCCGACGAGACGACCCCCGCCGAGGCCGGCGTCCGGGCCGCACAGAACGCCAAGGAGGCCTCGGCCAGGGAACCCTCGGGGTGAGAAGCGGTTTCGTCACCCTCGTGGGTCGGCCCAACGTCGGCAAGTCCACCTTGCTGAACCGCATCCTGGGCACCAAGGCGTCGATCACCTCCGACAAGGCCCAGACCACCCGGCACGCGGTGCGCGGCGTGCTGCACCTGGACGCGGACCGGGCCGCGACCGGCGAGGACACCCAGATCGTGTTCGTCGACACCCCCGGCATCCACAAACCCCGCACCCCCCTGGGTGAGCACCTCAACGAGACCGCCACCTCCGAGATCGCCGACGTCGACGTGGTGTGCCTGGTCGTTGACGCCACCGCACCGATCGGGCGGGGCGACCGGTTCGTGGCCGCGCAGCTTCCCGAGGGCTTCGTGGTGGTGCTCAACAAGTGCGACATCGCCGACCCGGGACGGATCGCCGCGCAGCTCGCCGAGGCCGCCACCCTCGACGCCGACGCCTACGTGCCGGTGTCGGCACGCACCGGAGACGGAGTCGCCACGTTGGTGGACGAACTGGTCACCCGCATGCCCGAGGGGCCTCCCTACTATCCCCGCGACCAGGTCACCGACGTGTCCGAGACCCGGTGGATCGCCGAGCTGGTGCGCGAGCAGCTCCTGGCGGTGCTGCGCGAGGAGCTGCCCCACTCGGTCGCCACCCGGGTCACCGAGTGGGAGGGCGACCGGATCCGGTGCGAGATCATCGTGGAACGCGAATCCCAGAAGGGCATCGTCATCGGTCACCGGGGCACGGTGCTGGCCGAGGTGGGCCGACGGGTGCGCGCCCAGCTTGAGCCTGGGATCTTTCTGGAGCTGTTCGTCAAGGTCGACAAGAACTGGCAGCGGCACCCGGAGCGCTTCGACCGGTTGGGCCTGTAGCTCCGGTGGCCGAAGCCGACCTCACCGAGTTGGCGGCGTCCGTCAAGGGCGACCCCGACCGCATCGTCGACACCTTCACCGACTGGGTACGTACCAACCGGGGCCACGACCTGTACGAGGCCCAGGCCGAGGCACTGGTGGAGATCGCGTTGGGCTCGCACGTGATCGTGGAGACTCCCACCGGATCCGGCAAGACCCTGATCGCCACCGCGGCGCTCTTCGACACCGTCGCCCGCGGCGGCCGGGCGGTCTACACCGCGCCGATCAAGGCGCTGGTGTCCGAACGCTTCTTCGAGCTGATCGGCGTGTTCGGCGCCGACCACGTGGGCATGCTCACCGGCGATGCCGCGGTGAACGCGGACGCTCCGGTGATCTGTTGCACCGCGGAGATCCTGGCGAACCTGGCGTTGCGGAAGGGCCGTGACGCGGCGGTTCAGTGCGCCGTGATGGACGAGTTCCACTGGTTCGCCGACCCCCAGCGGGGTTGGGCCTGGCAGGTGCCCCTGCTCGAACTGGTCGACACCCGCATGGTGTTGTTGTCGGCGACGCTGGGAGACGTCACCCCCTTCGTGCGCGACCTGCAGGACCGCACCGGCCGGGACGTCGCCCACATCACCTCGGCCACCCGTCCGGTGCCGCTGGTGTACGACTATCGCGTCGAGACCGTGACCGACACCGTCGGCGAGCTTCTCGAGGGCGGCGGCACCCCGGCGTACCTGGTGCACTTCACCCAGGCGGGCGCGATCGAACAGGCCCAGTCGTTGGCGTCGATGGCGGTGGCCACCCGGGCCGAGAAGGACGCGATCGCTGCCGAGATCGGCGATTTCCGGTTCGCTGCCGGGTTCGGCCGGACCCTGTCACGGTTGGTCCGCAACGGCATCGGGGTCCACCACGCAGGCATGCTGCCCCGCTACCGACGCCTGGTGGAGCGCCTCGCCCAACGTGGGTTGCTGCACGTGATCTGTGGGACCGACACCCTGGGGGTGGGCATCAACGTGCCGATCCGCACCGTGGTGTTCACCGCGCTGGCCAAGTACGACGGCCAACGCACCCGCCTGCTCACCGCGCGGGAGTTCCACCAGATCGGTGGGCGGGCCGGCCGGGCCGGGTTCGACACCGTGGGCACCGTGATCGGCCTGGCTCCCGAGCACACCGTCGCCAAAGCCAAGGCCGAGGCCAAGGCGATCGCCCGGGGCCGGAATCCCAAGAACGTGCGGGCCCGCAAGCCTCCGCCGGGCACCGTGTCGTGGGGACGACCGACCTTCGAGCGGCTCGTCCACGCCGAACCCGAACCCCTGGAAGGCCACCTGCGGGTCACCCACGCCATGGTGATGGCCGTGCTCGAACGACCCGGCGACGCCGATGCACAGCTCGACCGGTTGTTGCACAGCCCCTATTCGCGGCGCTCGGAGATCGCCGAGAACCTGGCGCGCGCCGAGGACATCGCCGAATCGCTGATCGACGCGGGGATCCTGGTGGTCCAGGACCCTCCCGACGAAGAGGGCCACCGGTACCTGCTCGCGCACGAGGTCCAGGACACCTTCGCGCTCGACCAGCCCCTGGCCCTGTTCGCCGTCGCCGCCCTCGACCTGCTCGACCCCGAGGATCCCGACTACGCCCTGGACGTGGTGTCGATCGTCGAAGCGGTCCTGGAGGATCCGAGACCAGTGGTGGCGGCGCAGCTCAGACGGGCCCGGTCCGAGGCGGTCGCCCGTATGAAGGCCGAAGGGCTCAGCTACGAAGAACGCATGGCCGAACTCGACACGATCACCTGGCCCCGGCCCCTGGCCGAGCTGCTGGAGCCGATGTTCGCGGTGTACACCCGGTCCGAACCCTGGGCGGCGGACCACGAACTGCGCCCCAAGTCGGTCGTGCGGGAGATGTTCGAACGGTCCATGGACTTCGCCGACTACGTGCGCCACCACGCCATCGCCCGCTCCGAAGGAGTGCTGCTGCGGTACCTTTCGGACGCCTACCGGACCCTGTCCCGCACGATTCCCGACGAACGTTGGAGCACCGAACTGGCCGACCTGATCGCCTGGTTGGGTGAACTGGTGCGACAGGTCGACTCCAGCCTCATCGACGAATGGGAACGCCTCCAGCATCCCGAGACGCTCGCCGAGGCCGGCCCGGTGCCCGCCGATGCACCGCCGCCGCCGCTGACCGCGAACCGTCGCGCGTTCACCGTGCTGGTGCGCAACGCCCTGTTCCAACGGGTCGAGCTGCTGGCCCGCGGCGACTACGCGGCCCTCGGTGACCTCGACGGGGACGCCGGGTTCACCGCGGCCCGCTGGGAGCAGGCCGCGGCGGCCTACCACGACGAACACGACCGCATCGAGATCGGCGCGGACGCCCGCAACCCGGCGCTGTGCATGATCGTCGAGGACGGACGCACCTGGCGGGTCCGCCAGATCATCGACGACCCCGACGGTGACCACGCCTGGGCGATCACCGCGCTGGTCGACCTGGACGCCTCCGACGCCGAGGGGCGGGCCATGGTGCAGGTCGTCGACTTCGGCGCCGACTGAGGCGGTCCGCAGGGCGCGATCGGGGCGCCGCGGTCCGGCGAGGTCAACCCGGCGCCGCGGCGGACCGGATCGAATGCAGGAAGGCCTCGACCTCGTCCCGGTGACGGGTGCGGCGCATGGGCGGCAGGGCCCTGATCAGATCCCAGCGGTAGCTGCGGCGGGTCGCGAGACGAGAATCCAGGACCGCGACCACCCCCCGGTCGTCGGCCCGACGCACCAACCGCCCGGCCGCCTGGGCCAGCAGGGTCGCGGCGCGGGGCACGTCGATGGTGGCGAAGGCGCGGGGGCCGACCGCTTCGCGGCGCGCCGACAGCACCGGGTCGTCGGGTCGGGGGAACGGGATCCGGTCGATGGTCACGAGCTGGCAGGCGTCGCCGGGCACGTCCACACCCTGAAAGAAGCTCTGCGTGGCGAACAGGCAGGTCCGGCGGTCGGCGGCGAACGCGGCGAGCAGCGCGGCCTTGGGCCGGTCGCGCTGGCTGAGGATCTCCAGATCGGTGCGCGCCCGGAGCGCCTCGACGGCCTCGTCGAGTGCCCGGAAGCTCGTGAACAGTGCCAGGGTCGCCCCGCCGGCTGCACCGATGAGCGCCTCGAGCTCGTCGTGCAGCGCCTCGGTGTGGCCGGGCGCGCCCGGCGCGGGCATCGTGGGCGGGCAGTACAGGACGGTGTTGGCCTGGTAGTCGAAGGGGCTCGCGAGGCGGAGCTCGTCGGTCCGCTCGGCGGGCAACCCGACCGAGGCGGCGAAGTTCGGCGGGATCGTGGCGCTGGTGCACACCGCCACCGTGTCTCCCCAGGCGTGTGCCTCCAGGAAGCCGGCCACGTCGATGGGCGCGCGGCACACCGCCGGGCGCGTCGGGGGGCCGGCGACCCACAGCACCGCGCCTTCGGGGTCGGCGACGAGCAGGTGCAGGTCGTCGACGAGCGACGAGACCAGGTTCACCGCCCGGTCCCGGCGGGTGGCGGCCTGGGCGTGGCCGCCCGGGTCGATGCCTCGCAGCAGACCCAGCAGTGTCTCGGCACGGGACGTCGCGAGGCCGATCAGATCACCGAGCGCGCCGGTGGGCCCGTTCGTCAGCCGTTCGCCGACCAGCGGCGCCGCGGTGGGTCCGAAGTCCACGGCCACGTTGTCGAGCGCGGCGATCGCCTCGGGGTCCTCCAGGACCGCCTTGGCCGCGGCAACCGCCGCGGCGAACCGGGCCTCGGTCACCTCGATGCCGGCGGTCGCCGAGACCACGTCGACGAGCTGGTGGGCCTCGTCGATCACCACCACGTCGTGTTCGGGGAGGAGTTGACGGTCGTTGGCCACGTCGAGACCCCACAGGTGCTGGTTGACCACCACGACGTCGGCTTCGGCGGCGCGGTCCCGGGCGGCCTCGGCGAAACAACTCGTGCCCATGGGGCATTTGGCGGCGCCGGGGCACTCCTGGGCGGTCATCGACACCGCCGCCCAGCTTCGCGGGTCGGGTTCGGATTCCAGTTCGGCCCGGTCGCCGGAGGTGGTGCGGTCCGCCCAGGCGGTGAACGCGGCCAGCTCGGCGGGGGAGGGGCGACCTCCGGCGCCTTCGAGTTCCAGTTGGCCCTGGGCGGCCGCCTCGGTGAGCTCGGCCAGACGCTGGCGGCACAGGTAGTTGGACCGTCCCTTGAGCACCGCGAAGTCGAACGGGACCTCGCCGTGGGTGGCCAGCCAGGGTAGGTCCTTGCCCGAGAGCTGGTCCTGGAGGGCCTTGGTGGCGGTGGCCACGACCACCCGTCGCCCCGAAGCCACCGCGGGCACCAGGTAGGCCAGGGACTTGCCGGTGCCGGTACCGGCTTCGACGACCAGGTTCCGGTCGCGGCCCAGCGCGTCGGCGACCGCGGCGGTCATGTCGCGCTGAGCGGCGCGGTGTTCGCCCCCGTCGAGCTCCTCGGTGAGCGCGTCGAGCGCCGCCAGGCTGGCCCGGGCCTCGGACGATCGTGGAGCAGCGGTGCCCGGCATGGCGTCCCAGGGTACCCAGGTGCCCGCGCCCGGAACCTGATTCGAGAGGTCGGCAGCGCGCGTCTCCGGGCGGGGCCTGTCAGACTGGGCACGTGCAGGGCATCGACCTCGACCCGTCCCATCCGGCACGTCGGGCCGCGCTCGCCTCGATCCGGGCCGTGGAGGCCGGAGACCGTGAAGCGTGGCTGGCGCTGTTCACCGACGACGCCGTGGTCGCCGATCCGGTGGGACCTTCGCCTTTGGACCCGGACGGCGAGGGCCACCGCGGGCGGGAGGCGATCGCGGCCTTCTACGACGACGTCGTCGCCCAGGCTCAGGTCCGTTTCGACATCCGGGAGTCCTATGCGGCCGGTGACGAGTGCGCCAACGTCGGCACGATCACCTCGACGTTCCCCGACGGTTCGGCGGGTGTCGTCGAGGGCGTGTACGTGTACCGGGTCGACGCGGCCGGCAAGCTCGTGTCGCTGCGCGCCTACTGGCAGTTCGACGACCTCCGAATGATCGACGGTGGATAGATTCGCCACCGTGGCGCATCGGATACCCGAGGACATCGACCCCGACCGGGTGCCCCGTCACGTCGCGTGCGTCATGGACGGCAACGGCCGTTGGGCGCAACAGCGTGGCCTGAAACGCACCGACGGCCATGCCGCGGGTGAGGACGCCCTCTTCGACGCGGTGGAGGGAGCCCTGGATCTGGGGTTGGACCACTTCAGCGTGTACGCGTTCAGCACCGAGAACTGGAAACGCCCCACCGACGAGGTCCGCTACCTCATGGGCTTCAACGAGGGCATCCTGATGCGTCACACCGATGAACTGCATGAAAAGGGGGTGCGGATCAGGTTCCTGGGCCGGTCCAACTGGCGGGTGCCCAAGCGGATCCTGCGGCGCATCGACGAGGCCACGACCCGCACCCGGCACAACACCCGCATGTCGTTCAACGTGTGCTTCAACTACGGCGGGCGCGCCGAGATCGTCGACGCGGTGCGGGCCCTGGTCGCCGAGGGCACCCCGGCGGACAAGATCGACGAGCGGGCCATCCGCCGGCATCTGTACGCGCCCGAGGTCCCCGACCCCGACGTGGTCGTGCGCACCTCCGGCGAGTACCGGATCTCGAACTTCCTGCTCTGGCAGATCGCCTACTCGGAGCTGGTGTTCACCGACGTGCTCTGGCCGGATTTTCGCCGAGAGCACCTGTTCGACGCGGTCCGCCAGTACCAGGCCCGGGACCGCCGCTTCGGCGGGGTGGCGTGAGCCGACGCCTCTACCGTGACCGCGGTGTGGTGCTGCGGACCCACAAGCTGGGCGAGGCCGACCGCATCATCGTGCTGGTCACCGAAGATCACGGCAAGGTGCGCGCCGTGGCCCGCGGGATCCGCAAGACCTCGTCGCGGTTCGGTGCCCGCCTGGAGCCCACCTCCCACGTGGCCTTCCAGTGTCACGAGGGTCGCACGCTGGACGGCATCACCCAGGTCGAACGGATCGAGGTGTTCGCCGCGGTGCGCGCCGATCTGGATCTGCTCCAGGACGCGGTGGCGATGCTCGAGGTGATCGACCAGGTCGCCCAGGAGGGCCGGTCCGACCCGGGCCACTACCGGATGCTGACCGGTGCGCTGCGCACCCTGGACTCCTCGGCCAGCCGGGTGGTGGCCCCGGCGTTCTTCGCCAAACTGCTCGCCCACGACGGGGTCCGGCCCGTCACCGACCGGTGTGCGGTGTGCGCGGCGACCGACGACCTGGTCGCCTTCGACCTGGTGGCGGGCGGTGCGCTGTGCCGGACGCACCGTTCCGGAGGGCCGATCTCACCCGAGGCGCTCGACATCTTCGACGACGTGCTCACCGGGCGGCTCAACCAGGTGCTGGAACGGCCCGTGACCCGGGCGGTCACCGAGTTCGCCGGCGTCGCGACCCGCGCGGTGGAGGACCACCTGGAGCGACGGCTCCGCTCGGTGGCGGTGTTCTGAGATCCCCCTCGACGTCGACCGGTGGGTCGACGAACCCTCAGGTGCTGATCGACTTCCAGGTCTTGGCGGCGTCGTCGTACTCGAGCCACTCGGCGCGTCCGGAGTCGTACTGGATGTACGCGTTCCGGGCGTCGTCCCAGATGGGCTTGTCGGCCTCGTAGTCCGTCGTCGAGCCGGTGTCAGCGCCACCTTCGACGGTCGACCCTCCGGTGGGCGACGGCGTGGGAGCCCAGGGTCCGGAAGGACCGGACGCGTGAGGACCCGGAGCGAAGGGACCCTGGCCATAGGGTGCCGGTCCGGTCATCGGTGGCGCGGCCTGGTAGGTGCCCCAGCCCGGATCGCCGGGCAGGATGATGGGCCGACCGACGTACTGGCTCGGCACCACGTAGGTCTGGGCGGCCATGTCGCCGATGCGGCGGTGGCCCTTGGTCGTCAGGATCAGGATCCCGCCCACGATGGGCAGGGCGCAGGTGATCGCGTCGACCACCCACAGCAGCGTGCGGATCGCCGAGGCGCCGATCCCGGCCAGGCTGCCGTCGGCCCGCACGATCCGCAGGCCCACGGCGAGCTTGCCCAGGCTGGCTCCCAGCAGGCCCTGGTAGACGATGAACACCACCACCAGAATGAGGAACAACCAGATCGAGCCCATGAAGTCCGAGATCACCGTGGCGGTGCCCTCGGCGTGGGTGCAGAAGCCGTTGTTGACCTCCTGCCAGTTGTCGCAGAACTCCGCGGCCTGGGTCTGGCCCGCCGAATCGGCACCGAACTCGTGGGTCTCCACCGTGGGCGCCAGCCCCAGCATCCAGGCCAGCACGTTGGAGAGCACCAGGTAGATCGCAGCGTCGATCACCCACGCCCCGATGCGTTTGCCGGCCACGTCGGTCGGGTCCACGGGCATGGGGGGCGGCATGGAATAGGCGTGGGCGCTCACGCTCCCCCACGCTAGTGGTCACTCGCCGCTCCTTCCTCGGATGGGTCCGGCACCGGCCTGGGGAGTCCCGACGGTGGCCGCTACCGTGTGCAGCCATGTCCGCCGCGCCCGAAGATCTCATGGAAGCCGTGCTCAACCTGTCGAAACGTCGGGGTTTCGTGTTTCCCTCCGCGGAGATCTACGGCGGGTTCCGCTCCACCTACGACTACGGGCCGATCGGCGTGTTGCTGCTGCGCAACGTCAAGGACGCCTGGTGGCGTTCGATGGTGCAGCTTCGCCACGACGTGGTGGGCCTGGACGCCGCGATCCTGACCTCACCCGAGATCTGGAAGGCCTCCGGGCACCTCGAGAACTTCACCGACCCGTTGGTGGACTGCCGCAACTGCAAGGAACGGTTCCGTCTCGACAAGCTCGAGGACCCTTCCGAGTGCCCCAACTGCGGCGCCCGGGACAGCTTCACCGAGCCGCGCCGGTTCAACCTGATGTTCAAGACCCATGCGGGGCCGGTCGAATCCGCGGCCACCGAGGCCTACCTGCGCCCCGAGACCGCCCAGGGCATGTTCACCAACTTCACCAACGTGTTGAACACCTCCCGCAAGAAGCCCCCCTTCGGGATCGCCCAGGTCGGCAAGTCGTTCCGCAACGAGATCACCCCGGGCAACTTCGTGTTCCGCACCCGGGAATTCGAACAGATGGAGATGGAGTTCTTCGTGCCGCCCGCCGAGGCCGAGGAGTGGTACCGCTACTGGTGCGAAGAGCGGTTCCGGTGGTACGTGGACCTGGGCATCCCCGAAGACCAGCTCCGGCTGCGGGCCCATGAGCCCGACGAGCTGAGTCACTACTCGGCGGCCACGTCCGACGTGGAGTTCGCGTTTCCCTGGGGGTGGGACGAACTCGAAGGGATCGCCAACCGGGGCGACTACGACCTGACCGCGCACGCCGAGGCCTCAGGGGAGAAGCTCGACTACTTCGACCAGGCGACCGGCGAGCGCTACCGACCCCACGTGATCGAACCCGCCGCCGGGGCGACCCGAACGATGATGGCGTTCCTCCTTTCGGCCTATGACACCGAGGAGGTCCGGGGCGACACGCGCACCGTGCTCCGGCTCCACCCTCGCCTGGCGCCCTACAAGGTGGCGGTGCTGCCCCTGTCCAAGAAACCGGAACTGTCCGGGGTGGCCACCGAGGTGCTGGAACTGGTGCAGCCGAAATGGATGTGCGACTACGACGAGACCCAGGCGATCGGTCGGCGCTACCGCCGCCAGGACGAACTGGGCACGCCGTTGTGCGTGACCGTCGACTTCGACACGCTCGAGGACCGGGCGGTCACCGTGCGCGACCGCGACACCATGGCCCAGGACCGCGTATCGATCGCCGACCTGGTCGCCGAACTGGATCAGCGGCTGGGGCTCTGAGGCCCGGCATCCGGCCGGTCGGGACGGTCCGGACCGACGACGTCGCGGAGCGCGCTGGCCGCACGACTGCGGGCGACCGCGCACTCCGGCAGGAAGTCGAAGTCGAAGAAGCCGTGGATCTGGCCCTCGAAGTGGACCCGTTCCACCGGCACCCCGGCGGCCTCCAGGGCATCGGCGTACGCGAGCCCTTCGTCGCGCAGCGGGTCGAACTCGGCGGTCACGACCATCGCCGGCGGCAGCCGGGAATGATCCGAGGCCAGCAACGGCGAGACCCGCGGCGTGGACGGATCACGGCCGCCCAGGTACTGCAGACGGAACCACGTCATGGTGTCGTCGGTCAGGAAGTACCCCTCGCCGTTTTCACGACGTGAGGGGTGTGCACCGGCCAGATCGACCGCCGGGTAGACCAGCAGCTGATACGCGATGCGGGGTCGGCCCGCGGCCCGGGCGAGCTGGCAGGCCACCGCGGCGAGGTTGCCGCCGGCGGAGTCGCCACCCACCGCCAGGCGGTCCGGGTCGATGCCCAGATCCTCCGCGTGGTCCACGACCCAACCCAGCGCGGTCACCACGTCGTCGACCGCCGCCGGGTAGGGGTGCTCGGGCGCCAGGTGGTAGTCGACGCTGACCACCACCACGCCGGCTTCGTTCGCCAGCACCCGGCACGTCGAGTCCGCGGTCTCCAGGTCGCCGATCACGAAGCCCCCGCCGTGGATCCACACCAGACAGCCCGGCGTGTCCTCGGTCTCCGACGGTTCGTACACCCGTACCCCGAAGGGTCCGTGGGGACCGTCGGTCACGTGCAGATTCCGCACCGCGGCGACCTCGGGGCCCGGCTGAACCGCAAGGCGGGCGTAGCTGGCGCGCGCGTCGTCCAGGGACATCTCCGACAGTGGCGGCAGCCCTGCGCTCTCGATGAGGTCGAGCAGATCCTGGACTTCCTTGGTGGGTGCCATCGGCCCTTCCTTCTGGTCGCGGTGTTCCCCCCGAGTATCGCGGCCTCGGCGGGCCCGTGGCACCGGGGAGGAGCGAGCACAGTCGCCGTGACCGTTCCCACTACGCTCGACCGCGCACAGTTGTCGTGCCCCGGGCGAGGCTCCAGCGATCCTGGCCCCTCGCTCCGGGGCAACGTTGCCCGTCGTCACCGGCGACCCCGGTCCCGGCGGTCCGATCAGTCCCCCGACACCCCTGAGGAGAGATCCGTGCCCTACGTCTACGCCTTCGGCCACAAACATCGCCGACCGCCCATGCAGCTCAAGAACCTGCTGGGGGGCAAGGGTGCGAATCTGGCGGAGATGACCTCGGTGCTGGAGCTGCCCGTGCCCGCCGGGTTCACGATCACCACCGACGCCTGCCGGGCGTACCTCAGCGGTGGCTGGCCCGAGGGGCTGGACGCCGAGATCGACCGGCACGTGAAGCGCCTGGAGAAGGCGATGGGTCGGCGCATCGGCGACCCGGACGATCCACAGCTCGTGAGCGTACGGTCCGGTGCGGCCTCGTCGATGCCCGGGATGATGGACACGGTGCTGAACCTGGGGCTCAACGACACTTCGGTGGAGGGCCTGGCCCGCACCACCGGCCAGGAGCGCTTCGCCTACGACTCGTACCGGCGTTTCATCGCCATGTATGGCCGGATCGTGCTCGGCATCGACGGCGAAGCCTTCGACGCCCCGCTCGACAAGGCCCGGGCATCCGCCGGCCTGGCCACCGATGCGGAGCTCACCGCGGACCAGCTCCGCAAGCTGTGCAACGCCTACAAGGCCCTGGTGAAGCGCCGGACCAAGGCCGAGTTCCCCCAGGACCCCCGCGAGCAGCTCCGCGGCGCGATCGAGGCGGTGTTCGCCTCGTGGAACACCCCGCGGGCCGTGGCGTACCGCACCCGCGAGAAGATCGACCACGACCTGGGCACCGCGGTCAACGTCCAGGCCATGGTCTTCGGCAACCGCGACGACAACTCGGGCACCGGGGTGGGCTTCACCCGCGACGCCGCCACCGGTGAGAACCGTCCCTACGGCGACTTTCTGGTGAACGCCCAGGGTGAGGACGTCGTCGCCGGGATCCGCAACACCTCCGACCTCGACGAGCTCGCCAAGACGTTTCCCGAGATCCACCGCGAACTGCTGGAGATCTTCGACCGGCTCGAGCGGCACTACCGCGACATGTGCGACACCGAGTTCACGATCGAGCAGGGCAAGCTTTGGATGCTGCAGACCCGGGTGGGCAAGCGCACCGGACGGGCCGCGCTCAAGATGGCCGTGGACATGACCCGCGACAAACGGATCGGACTCAGCCGCGCGGAGGCGGTGCAGCGCATCACCGCGGACCACCTCGACCAGGTGCTCCACCCCCAGTTCGGCAACGGCAACGGCACCGTGGAGGTGCTCACCAAGGGTCTGGCCGCGTCGCCGGGCGCCGCGGTGGGACGGGCGTACTTCGACTCGGACAAGGCAGTGGCCGCCACCGAGCGGGGCGAGAAGGTGATCCTGGTCCGAAACGAGACCTCACCCGACGACATCCACGGCATGCAGGTCTCCCAGGGCATCCTCACCGCCCGGGGTGGGCTGGTGTCCCACGCGGCCGTTGTGGCCCGGGGCTGGGGGATCCCCGCGGTGGTCGGCGCCGAATCGGTCAACATCGCGAACGGCGGAGCGACCGTGGGGGAGGTCCGCATCGCCGAAGGAGACGTGCTGTCGATCAACGGCACCACCGGAGAGGTCGTGGTGGGCGAGGTCGAACTGGTCGCCGCCAAGCCCCCGGCCGAATTCGACACGATCCTCAAATGGGCCGACACGATCCGCCGCGGCAAGTTGGCGGTCCGGGCCAACGCCGACAACGGCGACGATGCGGCCGTGGCGCGCTCGTATGGCGCGCAGGGCATCGGGTTGTGCCGCACCGAGCACATGTTCCTGGCCGAGGACCGCCTGCCGGTGGTCCGTCGACTGATCCTGTCGGACACCCCGGCCGCGGAGACCAAGGCGCTGGAGAAGCTGCACGAGGTCCAGAAGCAGGACTTCCTGGAGATTCTCGAGGCGATGGACGGCCTGCCCGTCACGGTCCGCCTGCTGGACCCGCCCCTGCACGAGTTCCTGCCCGACCTGAAGGCGCTGGAGATCGCCGAGGCCCGGGGCAAGCTGTCGAAGAAGGATGCCAAGCTGCTCGAGGCGGCCCGGCACTGGCACGAGTTCAACCCGATGCTGGGCACCCGCGGGGTGCGCCTGGGGGTGCTCAAGCCGGGGCTGTACCAGATGCAGGTGCGGGCCCTGGTGGAGGCCGCGTTGGAGCGCCTGGACGCGGGTGGCAAACCCATCGTCGAGGTGATGATCCCCCTCACGGTGACCCGCGCCGAACTCGCCGAGGCCCGGAGCTGGGTGGCCGACACCATCGCCGAGGCCACCAGGGGCCGCCGCCGGAAGCCCAAGATCCTGATCGGCACGATGGTCGAGACGCCCCGGGCGGCGCTGTGCGCCGACGAGATCGCCGCCGAGGCGGACTTCTTCAGCTTCGGCACCAACGACCTGACCCAGATGACCTTCGGGTTCTCCCGCGACGACATCGAAGGTCGTCTGATGAAGACGTACCTGGAGAAGGGACTGCTGCGACGCAACCCCTTCGAGACCGTCGACCCCGACGGCGTGGGCGAACTGGTCCGTCTCGGCGCGGCGCGGGGGCGCAAGACCTCCGAGAAGCTCAAGCTGGGCGTGTGCGGTGAGCACGGCGGGGACCCCGAGTCCATCCGGATCTTCCACGACGCGGGGCTCGACTACGTGTCGTGTTCGCCCTACCGGGTTCCCATCGCCCGGCTGGCGGCCGCGCAGGCGGTACTGGGCGGATGACCCGGTCGCCACGCGAACTGGCATGATCTGACGCGTGGGGATCGTCACCGAGGACATCGCCAGGGTCCGCGAGGCCACCGACCTGGTGGCCCTGGTGAGCCGGCACCTCGCGCTCAAACGGGTGGGCAGTTCCTGGATGGGGCTGTGCCCGTTCCACGGCGAGAAGACCCCGAGTTTCTCGGTGTCGGCCGAAAAGGGGTTCTTCCACTGCTTCGGGTGCGCCAAGAGCGGCGACGCGATCACCTTCGTGATGGAGATCGAACACCTGGACTTCGCCGCCGCGGTCGAACAGCTCGCCGCGGCGGCGGGCATCACGCTTCGCTACGACGAACGCGCCCAGAGCGAAGGACGCCGGGAACGGACCCGCCTGGTCGCGGCGATGGCCGACGCCGTGGAGTTCTACCACCAGCGGCTGCTCACCGCACCCGACGCCGGGCCGGCGCGGTCGTACCTGCGCAACCGGGGCCTCGACGGTGACACGGTCCGGCGGTACAAGATCGGTTGGGCGCCCGACGGATGGGACGTGCTCGCCAAGGCGCTGCGCACCCATGGCGACGCGCTGGCCCGGGCGGGGCTGGTGTTCGTCAACCGGGGCGGACGCACCCAGGACTTCTTCCGCGGTCGGGTGCTGTTCCCGATCTTCGACGCCCAGGGCGACCCGGTCTCCTTCGGCGGTCGAGTGCTGCCAGGCACCGAGGGTCCCAAGTACCGCAACACCGCCGAGACCCCGCTGTACCACAAGTCGCGGGTGCTCTACGGGCTGAACTGGGCCAAGGCCTCGATCGTGGCCGCCGACCAGGTGATCGTGTGCGAGGGCTACACCGACGTGATCGGTTTTGCCGGCATCGGCCTGGAACAGGCGGTGGCGACCTGTGGCACCGCGCTGACCGGCGACCACATCGCGGTGCTCCGCAAGTTCGCCCGGCGGCTGGTGCTGGCCTTCGACCCCGACGACGCCGGCAAGGCGGCCGCCGACCGGGTCTACGCCTGGGAGAAGACCCACGACATCGACGTGTCGGTGGTGGAGCTTCCCGCGGGTGCCGATCCCGCCGAGATGGCCCGCACCGACCCGGACGCGCTGCGCAGGGCCGTGGACACGGCCCGGCCGTTCCTGTCGTACCGGGTCGAGCGGGTCCTCGCCGACGGGGACCTGTCCAGCGCCGAGGGCCGGGCCCGGGTCGCCGAGGCCGCGCTCGCGGTGATCGCCGAACACCCCAACGAGCTGGTCCGCGACCCCTATGTGATGCAGGTCGCGGACCGTTGCCGGCTCGACCCGGACCGGCTCCGGGCCCGACTCGCGCAGGGCGGTTTCGTGCCCGTGGCGGCCCGTGGCACCAGGCCGGCCCGGTCCGGTGCGCACCGCGCCGAGACCCAGAGCGGGCCTGATCCCTTCGACGGTGACCCCGACCTGGTGGGCAGCCGACCCGCCCGGCCCGGCGAGCGCGCCTCGGCACGGTCCGGGTCGGCCCCGCGGACCAGCAGCGTGGAAACCGAGGCGTTGCGTCTGGCGGTGCACCGCGGACCGGAGATGACCGAGCTCATCGACGCGTCGCTGTTCACCGACGCGGTGCATCGCGACGTGTTCGGCGCGATCGACCGCGCGGACGGCGACGCCCACGCCGCGGCGGCCGCGCTCGACCCCGACGGCGCCGCGCTGCTGGCCGCGGTGGCCGTGGACCCGGGTGACGCCGAACCTCTGGACGTGGCCGCCCGCCTGGTGGGCGAGGCGGGCCGCCGCACCCTCACCGGGTTCGAACGGCGAGCCCGCCAGGCCACCGATCCTCTGGAATTCGCTCCTGCGGTCACCTGGCTGAAACTGCAACTGGAGCGCCTGGTGGCGGACCCCGAGTCCGTCCTGGTCGAAAGCACCGAGTTGGTACGCTGGTTGAGTGACCAGGATCCAGATCGGGCGTGACCGTTCGGATTCCGCACCCACGCCTCCGACCGTTCCGCTGCTCTGCCCGCTGATGGTCGCGCGTGCGCCCGGACCCGGTCCCCGGTATCGCCCCGCAGTGAAAGGCTGACGAGGGCGACGGTGTCTGCGAGTTCCGAATCCGACGTTCCCCCCCAGATCCCCGTCGACGGCGATGGGGATCCCACCGACGAGGTGGCCGCGCGGCGACGGCGACGGCATCCCGCTTCGACGAGCTCCTCGAGCGGGTCGGGGAGCACCGATTCGGTGCGCGCCTACCTCGCCGAGATCGGCCGGGTGCCGCTGCTGAGTCCGGCCGAGGAGGTGGCGGTGGCCAAACGAATCGTGACGGGCACCGAAGCCGCCGAGCAGCTCGCCGACGCCGAGGCCTCGGGCACCCTCGAGGACTGGGAACCGGCCCGGCGTCGCCGCCTTGAGCGCCAGGCCCGGGACGGGGAACAGGCCAAGGACGAGCTGATCCAGGCCAACCTACGTCTGGTCGTGTCGATCGCCAAGCGGTACACCAATCGGGGCATGCCGCTGTTGGATCTGGTCCAAGAAGGCAACTTCGGGCTGATGCGGGCGGTGGAGAAGTTCGACCACACCAAGGGCTTCAAGTTCTCGACCTATGCCACCTGGTGGATTCGCCAGGCCGTGACCCGGGCGATCGCGGACCAGTCACGGACGATCCGGATCCCGGTGCACATGATGGAATCGGTGACCCGGGTGACCCGTGCCCAGCGCCAGATGACCGGCGAACTCAAGCGGGATCCCACCTCCGAGGAACTGGCCCGTCGGGTGGGCATGACCCCCGAAAAGGTGCGAGACATCCTGCGGATGGCCCAGGACCCGCTGTCGCTGGACTCCACGGTTGGCGACGGCAACGACGCGCTGCTGTCGGACTTCATCGAGGACCTGGGCGCGAAGGCCCCCGAGGAGGAGGCCGCCCGCCAGATGCTCAACCGCGCCGTCGAAGAGGCCCTCGGGCAGCTCAGCGAGCGTGAACAGCAGGTGGTGCGCATGCGCTTCGGGCTGGACACCGACGGCCGGCCACTGACCCTGGAGGAGGTCGGTCGCCACTTCGGGGTGACCCGGGAACGGATCCGCCAGATCGAGGCCAAGACCCTGGCGAAGCTGCGTCAACCCCAGCGTCGCGCCCTGCTGCGCGACTATCTCGACGACGCCTGACCCCGGTCCCGTTTGCCTCGACGCGGTCTTTGCACGGTTTTCCCGCCTCTGACCGGGTCCGGGGTGCAAAGTCGGGTTCGGAACGGGGGAAATGTCACCGGTGCAGGATGGGCCACTACAATGGCCGGTCCACCCACCTTTCCGGGGTAGCTCAGTTGGCAGAGCAAGCGGCTGTTAACCGCTAGGTCGAGAGTTCGAGCCTCTCCCCCGGAGCCCCGATCCGCCCGCGGCTCCCACGGTGACGGTACCGTCGTCGGGGAACCGGGGCGGTAGCTCAGTGGTCAGAGCAGGCGACTCATAATCGCTTGGTCGTGGGTTCGATCCCCACCCGCCCCACCAGTGTGATGTCGCGAGACATCTGCAAGGCCCGAACCTGCGATCAGCGGGTTCGGGCC
>CAYVAS010000016.1:0-46894 GCA_964449375.1 uncultured Iamiaceae bacterium
ACCCACGACCCCGAGTTCGTCGAGCGGGTCGACCGCTCGGTCGCGCTGCGCGACGGCGAGAAGGTGTTCGACGGCCAGGCGTCGGTCTCCGAGGTCCTCGGGCTCGTCTCCACCTGACCCCGTCGACTCGTCGGCGGGCTGCATTCGACTCCCCGGGCCGGGCCGACTCGCAAGGGCCGGTGGAATCCGGGCGTGGCCCGGCGAGGTCGACGCCACCCGGTTCTGACAGAATCGCACCATGACCGACACTCCCTGGCAAGGTGATGCCTGCTCTCTCGTCGATGCGTTCCGGGCGGGTGAGCGCTCCCCGGTGGAGGAACTCGACGCCACCATGGCGGCCATCGAGTCCAGCGACCTGAACGCGTTCAACCATCTCGACCCCGAGTGGGCCCGGCGTGCCGCCGAGAAGGCCGACCTGTCCAAGCCCTTCGGCGGGGTGCCGACGGGCATCAAACAGCTCGAACCGGTCGAAGGTTGGCCCCACACCGAGGCGTCGCTGGTGTTCGCCGACCGCATCGCGGAGTACACCGCGGTGAGCGTGCAACGGCTGCTCGACGACGGCGGGGTCGCCCCGGTGGGCCAGACCACCGCCAGCGAGTTCGGCGGGCTCAACGTGTCGGTCACCAAGATCAACGGCGTCACCCACAACCCGTGGCGCCACGGCCACACCGTGGGCGGCTCCTCCAGCGGGTCTGCTGCCGCGGTGGCCGGCGGACTGGTCTCGCTCGCCACCGGCGGTGACGGTGGCGGGTCGATCCGGATCCCCGCCGGCTACACCGGCCTGCTCGGCATGAAGGGAACCTTCGGGCGGATCCCGCGCTCGCCGTATGCGTTCATGCGTCCCAACACCGTGGTGCTGGGCTGCATGGCCCGCTCGGTGCGTGACGCAGCCCGGTTCTACGACGTGTGCGCCGGCCCCGACCTGGCCGACCCCTCGAGCCTGCCGCCCCACCCCAGCTTCGAGGCCGGCCTGGAGTCCCACGACCTGTCCGGGTTGCGGGTGGCGGTCATCCCGACCTTCTCGGGTGTCGAGCTGGAACCCGGTGTCGAGGAGAACCTGATCGAGCACGCCGAGGCGATGATCGACGCCGCCGGCATGAAGCGGGTCGAAGTGACCCTGGACCTGCCGAACATGGCCGCGCAGTGGATGATGGGCAACATGGCCACCCTGTTGCCCGCCCTGAGCGACCAGTGGCCCGAGTGCGCGTCGCTGCTGACCGACGAGATCGCGCTGGGGGTGTTCCTGTCCAAGTCGCTCTACAACCTGGACACCGCCGCAAAGGCCGAGGTCCAGCGGGTCGAGGCGGGCGAAGCCATGGCCGAGGCGTTTCGCCAGTGCGACCTGATCGTGTCGGCAACCAACCCGGGGCCGGCGTTCAACGCCGAGTGGGGGACCTCCAGTCCCCAGCCGCCGGCGGTGGACGCGATCAAGGGCAGCCCGATCGCCCGGGGCGCGCTGCGCGGCGTGCTCGGCGGGGTGCGCATGGCCACCGCTTTGGCTCCCGGTCTGCCCAACGCGCTGATCGACATCGCCAACCGTCGCTTCCCCGATTTCGTGGCGATGGGCGGGCTGACGATCCTGGCGAACCTGTACGGCAACCCGTCGGTGTCGATCCCGGCGGGCACGGTCAACGGTCTGCCCGTGGGCATGCAGGTCATGGCCCCCCACCACCGGGACGCGCTGCTGTTGGACGTGGCCCGCTCGGTCGAGGTGAACAACCCCTGGCCCCTGGTCGCCCCCACGGTCGCCGCCACCCCCACCCCCGCCTGACCCGGCCCGGCTTCGCTCGCCTGACCCCCCACCAGGCCCCACCGGACCCTCACCGCAAAAACCACAACTTCGGGAGCTTGATTCGCTCCACGCCACGTAACCTCCCGAAGTTCACCTGAGCCACCCACAACACCATCGAACTTCGGGAGCTTGATTCGCTCCACGCCACGTAACCTCCCGAAGTTCGACTGGCGGTCGGCCAGTGATGGGGGTCAGAGGTGGAGGCGGGCGACGCAGGATGCGCCGACGAGCGGGCCGTCCGCGCCCAGGCCGGCGGCCACGATCCGGGCGCCGCGGGCGTAGCCGATCCGGGCGATGCGGGCGAGTTCCGCGTTCGCCGCGTCGAAGAAGTCCTCGCCATAGCCCAGCGCAACCGATCCGCCCACGCACACCAGACGCAGGTCGGCCGCCACCACCAACGCCGCGACCGCCCGGCCGACCAGGGTCCCGCACCGTCGCCGCATCGCCGTGTCGGCCTCGGCGGCTGAACGCATGGTGATCGCCGCGATCGCGGTGCCCGAAGCCTCGGCTTCCAGGCAACCCCGGCTGCCGCAGGCACAGCGTCGGCCGTCCGGTTCGACGACGACGTGACCGATGTGGCCCGCATTGCCACTTGCGCCGTCGACCAGGCGCCCGTCCACCACCAGCCCGCCGCCCACCCCGGTGGACACCACCATCGCCAGATAGTCGCGTTCGCCCATCGCGGCGCCCCGCCATCCCTCGCCCAGCGCCAGCGCCTTGGCGTCGTTGTCGATCCAGGTTTCCAGACCGAAGTGCGCGGCCAGCCGAGACCGCAACGGGAATTCCCGCCACTGGGGGATGTTGAGGGGCGACACCGTCCGTCCGCCCGGTGCCATCGGTCCGCCGCAGCCCACGCCGAGAGCGGGCGGCTCAGCCCCGCCGGCCCGACGGTGTTCGGCCAGAGCGGCCTCACCCACCGCAACCACCTGAGCGAAGAGCGCCTCGGCATCGGCGCCGCCGGTCGGTCGGCGGTGCCGCGCATGCACTCCGCCTTCACCGTCGACGAGCGCCGCCTCGACCTTGGTCCCACCCACGTCGAGGGCGAGGATCGGATCCGTCACCTCGGGCCGGTCCGTCACGCTCTCTCACCCCGCGGCACGACACCGCCGGACATGTCGGGTCGGACCCGGGCGCTCACCGGATCTTCTACCCATCTCCTGAGCGCCGAGGCGCGCGAAGGGCACCGACCGGTCGAGACGGGTCGTGCCCTCGGCCACGGCCTGGACATCGATGCCCGCTCCCGCCACGGCGAGTCGGGACAGGATGGACTTGGTCAAGACCTTGCTCCTGGGTCGTAGCGAGCCCGGGCGGAGACCCGCGGCTCGAAAATCGCCCGCGAGTATTGCCGATCGACCGACGTCACCGAGGCCGGATCGGTGGCACCGGGCCGCAGCAGGCAACGGGGTCTCGGGGTCCCAACCGGTGCGGCGACCCGGGGCGGTCGGGTCAGTCGGTCAGACCGAACTCGGCCAGCTCCACGGGTCGGGCCTCGTCGATCGCGCGGTGTGCGGCCACGCCCATGGCCACCGACCACACCCCGTCGTCGACGGTGACCTCGGCGTCGGACCCCGCCCGGATCGCCGCCGCGAAGCGTTCCAGTTCCACATAGGACGCCCCGTGGTGGGTGCCCAGGTGCCGCACCGCAGGGTCGTACCCGACCGGGCGGGCCTCCACGGGCCAGTCCGGGCCCCGGCTGCCGATCACCAACTCGGGCTGCGCGCCCTGGAAGACCTGGACGAACCCGGGCACGTGGGCTTCGATCTTGCCGGCGTCGCCGACCACGGTGAGTTCCTGTTCCCAACGTGACCCTTCGGCGAACATGCACAGGTCCAGCATCGCCCGTACCCCGTCGGCGTAGTCCACGATCACGAAGGCGTTGTCCAGGATGTCGGGCCGTCGCCCGTCGTAGACCTCGTCGAGGTGGTTGACGTTCTGGCCGCCGCTCGCCATGACCCGAACCGGTCGGGTGCGGATCACCTGGTTCATCAGATCGAAGAAGTGACAGCACTTCTCGACCAGGGTTCCGCCGGTGTTGGCATTGAAGCGGTTCCAGTTGGCGACCTTGTCCAGGAACGGATACCGGTGCTCGCGCACCGACACCATCTGCACGTTGCCGGCGGTGCCGGCGCGCACCTCGGCCAAAAGGTCGTCCACCGCGGGCAGGTAGCGGTACTCCAGTCCCATCCACACCAGTCCGTCGTGGCGTGCCGCGGCATCCTTCACGGCGAGCGCGTCCTCGACGGTGGTGCACAGGGGCTTTTCGATGAACACGTGCAGCCCGGTCCCCCAGCAGTCGCCGAGGATCGCGCGGTGGGTGTGGTTGGGTGACGCCACGATCACCGCGTCGACGACCCCGGATGCGAGCAGGTCACGGTGATCGGCGAAGGTCGCCACCTCGGCGTCGAGGAACGCCGCGGCGCCGCGCAGCGATTCCGGGTCGGGATCGCTGAGAGCGGTGACCGCGGCGCCCGGAAGCGCGGCGAGGTTGCCGATGTGTTCGCACCCCATCATCCCGGTGCCGATGATCCCGAAACGCAGCTCGTCCATGTGTGGTCTCCTGGCCCTCCTGTCGGCCTCAGCCGTCGTCGTCGCACCCCGGAGAGTCGGCGGCGGCGTCGTTGCGGTCGGCCCAGAACTCGTGCTCGCCCTTGTCCAGAGAATGGCCCAGCACCTTGAAATCATAGGAACCCACGACTTCGGCGCGGACGTAGGCCGACTTGCAGATCGACGACGCGGCGAAGCCGGCCTTGGGCACACCCCAGGTGAGGTTGGACCCGACGACGGCACCGAAGTGGATCGACGGTACGAACCCCTGGCCGAACAGCGACAGGGACACCTCCGGGAAGGCCACGCCGAACTGGGCGTCGACATCGACGCCCATGGGCGCCGCCGAGTCGGCCGGTTCGGGATCCATCTCGCCCACGTCGGTGGCGCCCGAAGCACTCACGCCGCCACCGTCGAAGGAGAACCCGGTGGAACCCTCATAGGAGAACGCGGCTTCCGCGGTCGCCGAGGCCTGGACGGTGGCCTCGACGTTGCCGATGATCTTCGCGCCGACCTCGACGGTGACCGGCACCGGTCCGACCATCCAGATGAACTTCAGCATCGGCACGGGCACCTCGAGGTCCACCGGTGTCACGCCCGCGCCCGCGACCGACGCGGACAGCTTCAACTCGGCCGTCAGATCCGACATCCCCACTTCGGAACCGGACACCTCGCCGCCGGCAATGCTGGTCGACGACGAGGACCGCAACGCACCCAGGGTGCCTTCGCCCCGGTAGGCCATCGTCGGCTCACCGTCGCCGCCGCGGGACACCACCACCAGGAACTCGGCGGTTTCGCCCTGTGCGGTGATGCGGAACTGGTACCTGGTGCCGCCCACGGTCATCTCCCATTCGACCGCGCCGTCCTCGGGCTTGGCCGTGATCTGCACGTCCTCCAGGCCGGCCGGTCCCCCGTCCTCGTCGGCACCGACCACCGGCACCCGCCGCCCGTCGGGCAGCGCCATGGAGATCTCGGTGAGGCGCGGGCGGGACGGGTCCGGGGTGGCCGCGCTCGGCTCGACGGTGCCCCCGCTGACGGCTGCCTCGTCGGGGTCGGTGACGAAGTGGTCGAAGTCGTAGGTGAGGGGAACGTCCCAGCCCACCTCACCGTCCTCGATCGCGTCGGCCAGCGAGGCCGGTTCGGTGGTCACGGTCACCGCGCCCGAAGCGGTGGAACTGTCCACGATGCGCCCGAGTGAATCACCGGCGACGAGCAGGACACGCCCCTCGGAGAGGTCGAGTCCGGCCCGCTGGGCCGCGTCGGCGTCGAAGGTGTAGCCGCCGTCGCCGTCGGCGGACTGCACCGCGTCCAGCGCGTCGCCGTCCACCAGCGTGGTGGCCTCGGCGAGCTCGACATCCCAGGTCGTCGTGGCGTCGTCCACCAGATGACGGGCCTCGTCGCCGGTGGGTCCGGCTCCCGAGCCCGACGCCTCGCCCGCCGGCGACGACGAGGCCGGAGCCTCTTGGTCGGCGGTGGTGGTGCGGCCATCCACACCGGTGGAACAGGCGGCGGCCACGCAGGTGAGGATCCCGACGAGCCACGCGGTCGTCCGGCTCGGGTGTCGAGTGTGCATGCGGTCGCATCTCCTGGTCGTGGGTGGATCCCGCGTACGACAGGTTGCCGCCACGGCCGAAGTGACCCTAGTGCCGACGCTTCGCGGCCCGATCGAACACGGTCGCCCTCGAGACGCCGGCCGGCGGACCGGGCGGGGCCGGTAATCTCCGCTGGACCACCTGGAGGTTCCCCGTGCTGCTCGAAGGTTCCACCGTGCTCGTCACCGGTGTGCTCACCCGCGACTCCATCGCCACGTCGGTGGCGCGGCTCGCCCAGCAGCAGGGCGCCGAGGTGATCCTCACCTCCTTCGGCCGGGCCCGGCGGCTCACCGAACGGATCGTGCGTCACCTGGAGCGGCCCGCGGAGGTCCTCGAGCTGGACGTCACCCGGCCCGAGGACTTCGCCGCCCTGGCCGAGGAGGTCGGCCGGCGGTGGGGCCGCCTCGACGGGGTGGTGCACGCGGTGGCCTTCGCTCCCGAATCATGTCTGGGGGAGGGCGTGCTGGAGGCACCGTGGCACGACGTGGCCACCGCCCTGGAGGTGTCGGCCTACTCACTGGCGCCACTGGCGGCGTCGCTGGCGCCGCTCATGCCCGCGGGCAGCGCCATCGTGGGCCTCGACTTCGACGGCCTCCGCGCCTACCCGCGGTATGACTGGATGGGCGTGGCCAAAGCGGCGCTGGAGGCCACCTCGCGGTACGTGGCCCGGGACCTGGGTCCCCGGGGCATCCGGATGAACCTGGTGGCTGCCGGTCCCCTGCGCACCCTGGCGGCGCGCTCGATCCCGGGGTTCGACGACTTCGAAGCCGCCTGGGCCGCCCGGGCGCCCCTGGGCTGGGACGTGCGCGACGCCGAGGCGGTCGCCCGGGCGTGCGTGGCGTTGCTGTCGGAGTGGTTCCCGGCCACCACCGGTGCGATCGTGCCCGTCGACGGCGGCTTCGGGGCCGTGGCGATCGCGGAGGACCGGCCCGAAAAGGCGTAGGTTGGCCGGATGCTCGCCTGGATGGATCTGGAGATGACCGGGCTGGATCCGGACACCAACGTCATCGTCGAGATCGCCACCCTGATCACCGACGACGACCTGGAGATCGTCGCCGAAGGACCCGATCTGGTGATCCACCAGCCCGAGACCGAACTGGCCAAGATGCCCGACGTGGTGGCCCGCATGCACGCCAAGAGCGGGCTCACCGACGAGATCCGCGCCTCGACGCTGACCCTGCAGGACGCTGGGGCCCAGACCCTCGAGTTCCTGCGCCGGCACATCGACGAGCCCGGCACCGTGCCGTTGTGCGGCAACTCGATCGGCACCGACCGTCGATTCTTGGCCCGCTGGCTGCCCGAGATCGAGTCGTTCCTGCACTACCGGTCGGTGGACGTGTCCGCGATCAAGGAACTCGGTCGACGCTGGTATACGGATCTGTTCGCGGATCTGCCTCCCAAGAAGGGCGCGCACCGGGCCATGGGCGACATCCGCGAGAGCATCGAGGAGCTGCGCCGGTACCGTCGGATCCTGTTCCGGGATCCCGGCGACGGCACCGGCGCCTGAACCCCCGGCGCCAGCGAACGGGCCGCTCTGCCGGTCAGGCGACCGAGGCCCGGTGGTGGCGCAGCCGGCTCTGCAGGTGCGCCGGGACGGGAACCTCGGGCAACTCGTCCTCGGGTCGGGGGATCCGGGGCGGGCGCCCCCGGGACCGTTTGGAGGCCAGCACCCGGCCGTCGAGGAACAGCTGGCCACCCCACACACCCCAGGGTTCGCGCCGTTCGATCGCGCCGGCGAGGCAGCGGTCGAGCACCGGACAGGCCGCGCAGATTCTCTTGGCCTGGGCGATGTCGGTCAGCTCGTCCGAGAAGAACAGTGCGGTCAACCCTCCGTGGGAGGTGTTGCACGCGGCGTCGCTCCACCAGTCCCGGCCCTGGTCGGGTTCTCTGTCGGTGACGGTGCGCAGCTCGGTGGTCATCGGGTCTCGCTCTCTGCTCGGTGCGGTGGGGGTCGGGGTCGGGGTCGGGGAAGTAGACGGATGTCGGGGTCGGAACTGTGCGGTTCGGGAGCGAGTCGGGCGGTGCCGGTCGGCGGGTCGGGCCCCGGGGTGCTGCTCGGAGCCGGCGCCAACGCGAAAAGGCCGCCGGGGAGTCCCGACGGCCGCTGGTTCCCACCTGGTGGGGTGGATTCCTAGATCGGACTTCGGGAACGCTCCCCCACTCCGATCGGAGTGGTGGCGATGGCGGCAATGACACCCACGTCGGAGGTCGGGCCGCCGTCGACGGTCACGGGACGCGCGACGAACCGGGGCTTCACGTTGCGCACATGCACGGAGCTCATCAGGTCCATCGTGATTCCGGTTCGGTCGGAGGCGGCACCATCACACGATCGCGACGGTGTCGGGAGTGTTCCCGAAGGCACCATCGCAGCACGTGGCCAACCGCCCGTCAAGCGATTTGATTCACGTCGTTCCGAGTGTGCCCTTCCCAGCGGCGAGGGGTACCCTTCAGGTCGGCGGCGGACAGGAGTGCAGCCTTCATGACCGACACCCCAGACCCCGAAGAATCCGCTGGCGAGGCCGAAGCCGAGGCCACGCCGCGGCGCCGCCCGCCACGGTTCGATCCACGCCGGGCGATGCTCTACACGCTGGGCGCGTTCGTGGTGGTGCTGGCCTTCGCGGTCGTTCTGGCGTTCTTCGCGGCTTCCGACGCCGAGGACACCGCGTCGGACTCGACCGACGTCCAGGAGCTGAACCTCGGTGCCGACCCGGGCACCTTCACCGCCACCACCCTGCCTCCCGCCGGTCTGCTCACCATGGCCGGCGAAGTCACCGATCTGCCCAGCGTGGTGGCGGGCAAGCCCACGATGCTCAACATGTTCTCGTCGTCGTGCACCGCCTGTCGCACCGAGATGCCCGCCCTCGAACGGCTCCACAACGCCGCGGACGGGTCGTTGCAGGTCGTGGGGGTGAACCTGGGCGATTCGCCGGAGAACACCGAGACGTTCGTGAAGCAGACCGGCGTCACCTACCCGATCGTGCGCGATCCCAACCTGCTGTTGGTCACCGCGCTCAACGTCACCGCACAGCCGATGACCCTGTGGGTGGACGCCGAGGGAGCGATCGTGGGCCACCGGTACGGGGAGCTGTCGGAAGCCGACATGCGCGTGGCCACCGAGGACTACCTCGGCATCCAGGTTCCGAAGGCCTGACGATGCCCGGGCGCGCCACGTCGCCATGATCGATGCACCCGTCGCGGTGGCCTTCGGGGCGGGGATGCTCGCCACGGTCAACCCGTGCGGCTTTGTGATGCTGCCCGCCTACCTGTCGTACTTTCTGGGCACCGCCGGCGCCAACGACCCCGATCCGCCCCGGATCGGCGCGGGTCGGGCCATCGCGGTGGGCGCGGTGGTCTCGGCGGGGTTCGTGTCGCTGTTCGCCGTCGCCGGGGCGCTGCTGAGCTGGGCGTCGGTCGAGGTCTACGCGATCGCACCGTGGCTGACCCTGATCATCGCGGTGGGCCTGGTGGGCCTGGGCATCGCCATGCTGGTGGGCTGGGAGCCCACCTTCGCGTTGCCCAAGCTGGAAAAGGGCGGCCGGGACCGCACGATGCGATCGATGTTCCTGTTCGGGGTGAGCTACGCGATCGCGTCGCTGGGCTGCACCCTGCCGGTGTTCCTGGCCACGGTCTCGGGCACGATCCGGCGGCACAACCTGGCGTCGGGGCTGGTCGTGTACCTGGCCTACGCGCTGGGCATGGCGGTGGTCATGATGACCCTGACCGTGGCCATCGCCGGGGCGCGGGTTTCGCTGGTGCGCGGACTGCGACGGGTCATGCCGTACGTGTCGCGGGTGGCCGGCGCACTGGTGGTGGTCGCCGGGCTCTACATCGGTTGGTACGGCATCCTCGAGCTGCGCAACCTGCACGGCACCTCGACGGTGTCGGGTGGGCGACCGGTGGACACCGTGACGGGCTGGTCCGGGTCGATCGCCAATTGGGTCGACGGGATCGGCGCGGTCCGCCTGGGGCTGGTGCTCGGGCTGATCGTCGCCCTGGCCCTGTTCATCTCGCTGTTGCGCGCCCCCCAGAAGACCGCGGACTGATCCCGGCCGGACGCCGCGGGCACCGGGCACGGGCTGGTCCGCACCCTCCACGCGCGGCCAGGGCCGGTGCCCCGCTCCTGGGTGGCACCGGCCCTGGTGTCGCGGCGTCGAGCCGTGGGGCTCAGGTCAGTTCGAAGACCAGCCCGTAGACCGATTCGAGGCCCGGGATGCAGGCGGCGTTCTCGGGGCACTCGGGCGGGCCGCCCATGGTGAGGGTGTCCTCGACGTTCGCCAGGTCCGACACGGTGGTCAGGTCGTACTTCTCGGCGGTCTCGGAGGTGACGACGTAGACGTTGACGTCCTCGACGTCGCTGGCCGCGCGGATGTCGAGCGCCTCGGGCAAGGCGTCGGTCAGGGCGCTCACGACCGTGTCCAGATCGTTCGAGGACTCCGCGTCGGAGTCCAGGTAGGCCAGCAGGCTGTAGGTGAACTCGGGCATCAGGTCGAGTTCACCGTTCTCCATCATGGGCATGGTGACCTGCCGGGCGCCGATGGCGTCCTTGAAGTCCACACTCACCCCGGCCTGTTCCAGCGCACCGGCGTAGAGGCGCCCCACGAGCTCGGATTCGGCGAAGTTGGCCGAGCCCACGGTCAGTTCACCGCTGGCCTCCAGGTCACCTGGCACCTCGTTGGCCTCGAGCCATTCCGCGGCCACGTCCTGGGGGTTGCGCCCGTCCACCGACACCTGCTCGACCATGTCCATGATCCCGTCGTGGGTCAGGTTCTCGGTCACCAGGTCGATGACCGCGCCCACGTCGTCGGTGTTCTTGTCGGCGGCGATCAGCGGCACGAAGTGGTCGGCGGCCTGCAGGCTCTTGTCGTCCTCGAGCGCGACCCAGTCGTTCTCGGCGATGGCCGGGGCGAAGGTGAACAGTACGCCGATGTCGATGGAGCCGTTGTCCAGGGCGCCCACGGTCTGGGGACCGCCGGCGTCGAGGGGACGGAACTCGATCACGCCGGCGGCCTCGCCGGCCACGGTGGTCGCCCCGTCGGGTGCGGTGGTGGTGGCGGCGTCGTCGTCGTCGGAGCTCGCGCACGCCGGTGCCAGGGCGAGCACCGCTGCACAAAGCACCGCACCGAGGCGCCGGCCGGCCCGGGAACCGGGCCTCGAGGTCACTGCTGGGGTTGGGTTCATGTTGGTTCCTTTGCTGGTGGTGAGATCCGGTTTGGACGGCACGGCATCAGGCGGCCTGGGCCACCGGCGCGGGTGCCAGTTCGGTGCGCCCCGCGCCCCGGGTGCGGGGGCGACGCAGCGCGGCGGGAGTGACGGCTCGTTGGATGAGGGCGAACACGGCTTCGGTGGCCACCGCGAACCCGGCGACCAGCACCGCACCGCCCACGACCTGGTCGTACGCGCCGGGGCCGAGCGCGAAGCCTTCGACGATGTAGCGGCCCAGGCCCCCGGCGCCGACCTGCGCGGCGATGGTGGCCGTGGCGACGATGAGGATCCCCGCGGTGCGGATCCCACCCAGGATCAGAGGCAGCGCCAACGGCAGCTCGATCCGCCACAGCATCTGAGCGTCGGTCAGGCCCATCCCGCGGGCCGATTCGCGCACGTCGTCGGGCACCGAGGCGACCCCCACCCAGGCGTTGGTCACGATCGAGGGCGCGCCCAGCACGATCAGCGCGGCGAACACGAACCACGACCCGATGACCGGCACGTCGACCAGGCCGAACAGTTGGGTGCCGACCACCAGGATCGCGAACGAGGGAATGGCCCGCCCGGCGTTGGACACGTTGATCGCCAGCACGCCCCACTTGCGGCGGTGCCCCAGCCACACGGTGAGCGGCACGGTCAGCACGATCGCGGCGATCAGGGCCGAGAAGCTCATCTGGGCGTGTTCGCTGAGCCGATTGAAGATGCCGCGGTTGCCCCACCAGTGGTCGGGGGTGCGCAACCACACCGACACGTCCGACACGACACTGGCGAAGATCATGCCACCGCCACCGTGCCGCGGCGGTCCCACGGAGAGAGCCTGCGCTGGAGCGCGGCCAGGCCGATGTCGGCGACCACGGCCAACACGATCGACAGCACCGCGCCCACGGTGACCGCCGTGCGGATCGGCCGGTTCAGCCCCACCATGATCAGATGCCCCAGACCGCCCAGACCCACGAGCGCGGCGATGGTGAGCATGCCGATCGTCGACACCGTGGCCACCCGCACACCGGCCATGATCGCCGGCAACGCCAGCGGCAGCTCCAGGCGTCGGAGCCGCTGGGTACGGGTGAGGCCCATCGCGTCGGCGGCTTCGAGCGCCTCGGCGGGGACGCCGTCGAGGCCGGTCACGATGTTGCGGATCAGGATCAACAGGGTGTAGGCGGTCAAGGGGATCACCGCGGTGAGGTTTCCGCTGCCGGTGTAGGGGATGAGGACCGCGAACGCCGCCAGGGCGGGAATCGTGTAGAGCACACCGGCGCCACCCAGGACCGGCCCGAGCAGCGCAGGTCGGCGCTGGGCCCAGATCCCCACCGGCAACGCCACCACCAGTCCGGCGACCACGGCGATGGCGGTCAGCTCGACGTGTACCCACAGGTCGCGGCGGATCATCTCGAAGTTGTCGCCGATCCAGGGCCACCACAGCCACCGGTCGGTGTTGGCTGCGAGCAGCGGCACCACGCTCGATTGGAGGGGGGTCACAAGAGCTCCTCCCGCTGGTTGGGGCGCCCCGAAGCTCACGTCCGGATCCGTATCTCCGGTCGGGCCGCGGTGGGCTCGACCGGCACGTCCCGGTGGGTCGATGACAACGACACTAACGTGATGCGGTGCCCTCTGACGGGACCTCACCCGCCATGATCCGGCTCGACGCGGTCACCAAGCGGTTTTCCTCTGACGGACCCCCGGCGGTGGACGCACTGGATCTGACGGTGCGCGAGGGCGAGATCATGATGCTGATCGGTCCGTCGGGCTGCGGCAAGACCACGACGTTGCGCATGATCAACCGGCTGATCGAGCCGACCTCGGGCCGTATCGTGCTGGCCGGCGACGACGTGACCACGGTGGATCCGGTGCTGCTGCGCCGCCGGATCGGGTACGTGATCCAGCAGGTGGGTCTGTTCCCGCACTTGAGCGTCGCCGACAACATCGCGACGGTCCCCCGCCTGCTCCGGTGGGATCGGGCCCGCATCGACGCCAGGGTCGCCGAGCTACTCGAGCTGGTCCGACTCGACGTCGACCACGCGGGACGCTACCCGAGTGAGCTGTCGGGGGGCCAACGTCAACGGGTGGGGGTGGCCCGGGCGCTTGCGGCGGATCCGCCGGTGCTGTTGATGGACGAGCCCTTCGGTGCGATCGATCCGATCACCCGCGCCGAGCTGCAGGACGAGTTCCTCCGGCTGCAACAGGAGCTGTCCAAGACCATCGTGTTCGTCACCCACGACCTGGACGAGGCGGTGCGCCTGGGTGATCGGATCGCGTTGTTCGCCGCCGGGGGCACCCTGTCGCAGGTGGCCACTCCGGATCGACTCCTGGCCGAACCCGCCGACGAGTTCGCTACCTCCTTCGTGGGCGCCGACCGGGGTCTGCGCCGCCTCGAGGTCACCACGGTGGACCGCAGCCACCTGATCGAGGTGCCGACGGTGTCGAACACCGATTCGGACGAGACGGTCCGCCGGGCGATCCGCTCCCAGCATCCCCCGGTCGCCGCGGTGCTGGACGCCTCCCGGCGGTTGGTGGCGGTCCGGTCGACCAACGGCGCGTCCCAGCAGGTGCCGGTGAACGGCGCTGCGTCGGCGGCACCCCTGGTGGAGGGGCGCACCACGTTGCGAGAGGCCATGGCGGCGCTGCTGCTCGAAGACGAGGGCTGGTTGCCCGTAGCCGACGCCGAGGGGCGCTTCCTGGGGGCGTTGACCCCGGATGCGATCCACCGGGCGACCCGTACGGAGGCGGAGGTCAGCCCCCCGAATTGACCCCGGGGCAGGTTGCGGTCAGGCGTCCCGCCACGGGGCCTCCATCAGAAGACCATTGCGTTCTGTGCTCGCGATCGTTAGCGTGCGGGGAAGTCATGTAACGAACGTCACACCGGGATCGCCTTCATGTTCACTCGCTCTGCCCGTTCGACCGCCGCCATCGCGCTGCTCGCCGTCACCGCCCTGATCGGCGCCTCCTGCGACCCGGACCCGGGCGACGACCTGCCGATCGGTGATCTGGGCACGGCGGTGTCCAACTACGTGGCCAGTCCCGACGCGGTGGCGGGCGCCAACGACTGGGACTGTGAACCGAGCGCGGCGCACCCCAACCCGGTGGTGCTGGTGCCCGCCACGTTGGTCAACTTCGGCGCGAACTTCGTGGCGATCTCGCCGACGTTGAAGAACGCCGGCTACTGCGTGTTCGCGCTGAACTACGGCATGAACCACCTGTCGCTCGGTCGCATCGGCGGTCTGGACCACATCCCCGACTCGGCCAGGGAACTGCGGACCTTCGTGAACCGCGTCCTGGACGCCACCGGCGCCGACAAGGTGGACCTGGTGGGCCACTCCCAGGGTGGGATGATGCCGCACTACTACATCGAGAAGCTGGGTGGCGCCGACAAGGTCCGCACCCTGGTGGGGCTGTCGCCGTCGAACCACGGCACCACCCTGAGTGGCATCGTCACGCTGGGCGCGCACCTGAACCTGCTCGGCTTCGCCAACACGATCCTGGTGGGGATCGGCACCCCGGCGTTGTCGCAACAGATCATCGGCTCGTCGTTCCAACAGGACCTGTTCGGCAACGGCGACACCGTGTCCGGCCCGCGGTACGTGGTGATCCAGACCAAGCACGACAAGGTCGTGACCCCCTACACCAACGCCTTCCTCGACGGTCCCAACGTCACCAACATCCTCATCCAGGACCAGTGCCCGGCCAACCCGGTCGGCCACACCGGCATGTTCCTGGATTCGCCGACGATCCAGAACATCGTGAACCAGCTCGGCCCGAACACTCCCGGGTTCCAGCCGACCTGCTCGGGGTACGGCCCGGGTCTCTGACACGGCGAGAAACGTGGGCCGTCGACCATGGCCCGTGGTCGACGGCCCGCAACCGTGTCCGGGTTCGGCGACGGCGTTCCCCGGCGACCGGCAGGTCCACCGGGGAGGGGATGCCCGCGGGCTGATCAGCCGCCGATGACGGTGATGCCCCGCATGTAGGGGTGCAGGACCTCGGGCACGGTGACGGTGCCGTCGGGATTGCGGTAGGTCTCCAGGATCGCGGCCCACACCCTGGGCACCGCCAGGGCCGACCCGTTCAGGGTGTGCACCATGGCCGGCGACGGCTTGTGGTCGGTGCCGTTCGCCCGGGGTCGGTAGCGGATGTTGGCCCGGCGGGCCTGGTAGTCGGAGAACCACGACACCGACGACACCTCCAGCCACATGTCGCAACCCGGCGCGTACACCTCGATGTCGTAGGAGCGGTGGTGGCTCTGGCCCAGGTCACCCGCGCAGATCTCGATGATGCGGTAGGTGAGCCCGAGCGCGGCGATGGTGCCCTCGGCCCGGGCCAACAACTCGTCGAGCATCTCCGGGGCCTGTGCCGGGGTGGACAACGCCAGGATCTCGACCTTGTCGAACTCGTGGGCCCGCAACATACCCCTGGTGTCGCGCCCTGCGGCGCCGGCTTCACGACGGAAACACGGCGAGTAGGCCATGAGCCGCATCGGCAGGTCGGCCTCGTCCAGGATCTCGTCGGCGGCGAATGAGGTGAGCGGCACCTCGGCGGTGGGGATGCACCACAGGTCGTCGCGTTCGATCGCATAGGCGTCGTCGGCGAACTTGGGGAGCTGGCCCGAGGCGGTGAGGGTGGCCGTGGACACCAGGCTGGGCGGACGGATCTCCTCATAGGCGTCCGCGTTGCGGTCCAGGGCGAGCTGGCACAGCGCCCTTGACATGGTGGCGCCGGCTCCACGGAGCAGCACGAACATCGCGCCGGTGATCTTGGCGGCCCGTTCGGTGTCCAGGATCGACCACTCCTCGCCGATGTCCCAGTGCGGCACGCGCTGATGCTCGGCGAACGCGTCGGTGGTGCCGACCTGGCGCAACACTGGGTTGTCCGCGTCGGAGCTGCCCTCGGGGGTGTCGGGGTGGATGGTGTTGGGAATGCCCAGCAGGAGCTGATGCAGCTCGTGGGCGACCTCGTGTTCGGCGGCGTCGAGTTCGGCGACGGTGTCGCCCAGGGCCCGGCTCCGGGCCATGGCCTCGTCGGCACCGGCGGTGTCGCCGTCGCGGCGGAGCTGGCCCACCGTGCGGGAGATGGCCTTGATCTGGGCCCGGGTCTCGTCGCGCTCGGTGATCAGGGCCCGCCGGCGCGCGTCGAGGTCGAGCACGCTGTCGATCTCGGCGGTGTCGATGCCCCGGCGCGCCAGCGACGCCTCGACGGCCTCGGTGTCCTCACGAATCGCGCGAATGTCGAGCACGCCCGCCAACGGTAGCCGTCGTTCCCGGCGACGGGCTCCACGCGCGGGGATCCGTCGCGATCACCACCCCTCGGGTGATGTCCCGGGCGGGTCGAATGGCCGGGACGGCGCTAGCGTCAGCCGTCGTGGCCGCCATCGAAGTCGACGAACTCGTGGTCGCCTATGGCGAACTTCTCGCCGTGGACCGGATCAGCTTCTCCGTCGACGAAGGCGAGATCGTCACGCTGTTGGGTCCCAACGGAGCCGGCAAGACCTCCACGGTCGAGACCCTCGAGGGCTACCGCCGCCCCACCCGGGGCCGGGTCCGGGTCCTCGGCGCCGACCCGGCAGCCGAACGGGACGTTCTGGCACCCAGCATCGGGGTCATGCTCCAGGGCGGCGGGGTCTACCCGGGCATCCGGGTCGCCGAGGTGCTCGCGCTCTACGCCGCGTTCTTCGCCGATCCGCTGGACCCGGAAGCACTGCTCGAACGGGTCGGGCTCGCCCGGCGCAGCCGGGCCCCGTGGCGCCAGCTCTCCGGCGGCGAACAACAACGACTCTCGTTGGCTCTCGCGCTCGTCGGACGACCGCGGGTGGCGTTCCTGGACGAACCCGCCGCGGGCGTCGACGTGACCGGCCGCCAGCTCGTGCGCAGCATCGTGCGGGACCTGGCCGACGACGGCGTCGCGGTGTTGGTCACCACCCACGACCTCGCCGAAGCCGAAGCCGTCGCCGACCGTGCGGTCATCATCGACCACGGACGGGTCGTGGCCGCCGGCCGCCCGACCGAGCTGACCGCCGGCGGTCCGGGCGGTGAGATCCGATTCGGCGCCGACCGGGGCCTGGACACCACCGGCCTCGCCGACGCTCTGGGCGCACCGGTGTCCGAGGTGCACCCGGGCGAGTACCTCGTCGCAGCCCAGCCCGACCCCCGACGGATCGCCACGCTCACCGCCTGGTTGGCCGACCGCGACATCCTGGTCGCCGATTTGCGCGCCGGTCGGCACCGCCTCGAGGACGTGTTCCTGTCGCTCACCCGCGGCCCCGTCGACGACGATTCCGTGGCGTCACCTCCTGCTGACCGCCCGCGGCGGCGTGGGAGGAGGGCACGTCGTGGGCGTCCCGGAGACCCCGCGTCGTGACCGTCCGAACGCCCCGAGCGGCCCCCCGCAGCCGGCGCATCGCCGCGCAGACCCGCATCGAGTTGCTCCTCACCCTCCGCCGGGGCGAGTCGCTGCTGTTGACCTTCGCGATCCCGGTCGGGTTGCTGGTGTTCTTCGCCAAGGTCGACCTGTTGGGCATCGACCCCGACGAGGTCGTCGACTTTCTCTACCCGGGCATCGTGGCCCTGGCCGTGCTCTCCACCGCCATGGTGTCCCTGGCGATCGCCACCGGTTTCGAACGCTCCACCGGCGTGCTCAAGCGCCTGGCGGTGTCCCCGCTCCGACGGGGGGAGCTCCTGGCTGCCAAGACCCTGTCGATCGTGGCCATCGAGATCCTCCAGATCACCGTGCTCACCGTCGAGGCCTACGCGCTGGGATGGCGTCCCGAGGGCGTGCTGGTCGCCGCCTTCGTCGCCGCGATCGTGCTCGGCACGGTCGCCTTCGCCGGGCTGGGGCTGCTGCTGGCCGGCACGCTGCCGGCACTCACCACTCTGGCGGCAGCCAACGGTCTCTACATCGTGCTGTTGCTGCTGGGCGGCGTGATCGTGCCCGTCGACCACTTCCCCAAAGGGTTCCGTCCGGTGGTCGAGGCCCTCCCCGCCACGGCGTTCTCCGACGTCTGCCGGGGCGCGCTGAACGGTACCGGCGTGCCGGGCCAGGCCTGGGTCCTGCTCGCCGTGTGGGCGCTGGTCACCCCGGTGCTGGCTGCCCGGCTGTTCCGTTGGGAGTAGCCGTCCCCGCCTGCTGGGCCCGGAAGCGGGCCAGGCGCTCCCGGTCACGCTCGCGACGGCTCTCGTCGTCGCCCTCGGTGGTCTCCCGGTGCCACCGGAAGAACAGCACGATGATGATCGCGCCGGCGTACAAGCTGCCGGCCCCCTTCATGATCCACCCGGCGAACTGCTGGTCGCCCAGCGCCGAGAAGCCCCAGAAGCTGTCCCAGGGCTTGAGGTAGGACGTGTAGACCACATCGGGTGAATAGGTCAGCCACGCGCCCGGAATGATGGGGAAGACCCCCAGCAGGAACAGGTAGATGCACTGGATCGGCAGGCTGACCCGCAGTTCCTTCAACGGACCACACACCGGCGTCCACATCAACAGCGCCGTGAACACCACCACGCAGTGGACGGTGAAGTGCACCCAGGCGGTCTCCACGGAACCATCGACGATCGCGGGGATGTGGCTCACCGCGAACACCGCCGTGTAGAGCAGACCCGCGACCAGCGGGCGGGTGAGCAACCGGAAGATCCGGTAGGCGCGACCCCGACCCAGGACCAGTCGCGCGAACCACTCCGGGGTCGCCATCAGCATCATGGGCGGGATCACCCAGGTCAGGAACAGGTGCTGCACCATGTGCAGGCTGTAGAGGTAGTCCTCGGAGATGTCGTGGACCGGCCAGTCCACCGCGATCCACAACAGCACCAGCCCGGTGAAGAACCAGCGCGACTGGGAGCGGGTGATGATCGGCTCGCCTCTGGGTACCGCCTTGGGGCCGAGCACCCGGGTGACGTACAGGTACATCAGCAGCAACGCCAGGACCGTCACCCAGACATCCGGGTGCGGATTCCACTTCCAAGGCTGGGGAGTCAGCTCAGCCTCGGTGACTGCAAGTGTCCTGATGATGTCCATGTCCTGCTCCTGTGTGGCCCTCGTCGGCCACGGGAGCCGGGCCCGTCAGCTCAACGGAACCCCGGCGCCCAGAACTGGAAGGTGGCCAGCATGCCGCAATAGACCAGCACTGCCACCCCCAGACCGAAGAAGAAGACCCGCTGGCACATCGCATGGTCGAACTTCAGGTGCATGAAGTACAGGCACACGCAGATGAACTTGATCACCATCAGGATGATCAGGGCCCAGTCGTGGAACGGGCCGAGCTGCTCCTTGGTGTAGCTGACCGCCACCTCCAGCGCCGTCATGATCGCCAGGAAGACGGCGACCATGACATAGGTCCGGTCCGCGGGGCCGTGTTCGAGCGCGGGATCGCCCTCGCCGGCGTGCTCGTGAACGGGGACCGTCTGGTCGGACATCGAGACTCCTACTTGTGGATCAGGTAGACGACGGTGAAGATCACGATCCACACCACGTCGACGAAGTGCCAGTACAGACCGATGACCTCGACGACCTCGGCCCGTTCCTTGCCCAGACGCCCCCGCAGCGACATGCCCACCAGGATCAGCAGCATGGTGATGCCGATGGTGACGTGGACGCCGTGGAAGCCCGTGAGGCTGTAGAAGGACGAACCGAAGATGTTCGTCGTGTAGCCGAGGCCCTCGTGGACCATCGTGGTGAACTCGTAGACCTGGCCGCCGATGAAGCTCGCACCCAGGATCGCGGTGGTGATCAACCACAGCCGGAGCCGGCGCTCGTCCCCACGGTGCGCCGCGGAGACCGCCAGCACCATGGTCAGCGAGCTCATGAGCAACACGAACGTCGAGGTCGACGTGAACGGGATGTTGATGACGTCGATCGGGGTCGGGCCCTGCTGGGCACGGCCGTTGTAGAGCAGGTAGGCCGAGATGAACGCACCGAAGAGCAGGCAGTCCGACGCCAGGAACACCCACATGCCCATCTTGGCGTGGGAGACCCCGGTGCTGGAGTTGGAGCTCAGCCCCGGAAACGCCTCGTGGGCGTCCGGATCGTGAACGGCGACGTCAGACATTGGCTCCTACTTCCTCGATCTCACGGGCGGCGCCGGTCTCACCCGAGTCGGGCGTCGGCGGCTCCGCCGGCGGCACCTCCTGGTGCGTGGACGGCTCGATGCCCCAGGCCACCGTGGACACGAACAGCATGAACACACCGAGCGCGAACAACCCGAGGTTGAAGATGATGCCGTAGCCCATCATCATCACCGAGAACGCCGCGACGATCGGCCAGTACGACGGCGAGGGCATGTGCGGCTCCTCACCACCGGTGGGCTTGTCCATCACGTCCTCGATGTTGGCGATCCGCACCAGACGACCGTTCTCGTCCTCGGCGTACTTGCGGTGCCAGGCCTCGTCGAGGTCGCGCACCTCCGGGGTCTCCCAGAAGTCGAACTCCGGCGGCGGCGACGGCACGATCCACTCCAGGGTCCGACCGTCCCAGGGATCCGGGTGTTCGGTGAACTGGCCGGCTGCGTGGGCCTTACGACGTGAGTAGAACACGTTGACCAGGAACAACAGGACCGACAGACCCAGGATGTAGGACCCGATCGTGGACACCATGTTCCACAGCTCCCAGCCGTAGCCGGGCAGGTAGGTGTAGACCCGGCGGGGCATCCCCTGCAGACCCAGCACGTGCTGGGGTCCGAAGGTCAGGTTGAACCCGATCATCATGGTCCAGAAGTTCCAGTGCCCCAGCGACTCGTTCAACCGGTGGCCGAACATCTTGGGCCACCAGTAGTAGAACCCGCCCATGAAGGCGAAGAAGGCGCCACCGAAGAGCACGTAGTGGAAGTGGGCGACGATGTAGTACGTGTCGTGCTGCTGGGTGTCCGCCGGTGACACGGCGTGGGTGATCCCCGACACCCCACCCAGGGTGAACATCGTGAACATCCCGATCGCGAACATCATCGCCGACGTGAAGCGGATCTGACCACGCCACATCGTCGCCATCCAGTTGAAGATCTTCACCCCGGTGGGAATCGCGATCGTCATCGACCCCACGGCGAAGGCCGCGACCGAGAACGCACCCAGGCCCGAGGTGAACATGTGGTGCGCCCACACACCCCATCCCAGGAACCCGATGGCGATCCCCGAGAGGACCATGACCTTGTAACCGAACAGCGGCTTGCGGGAGAACACCGGCACGATCTCGGACACGATCCCGAAGGCCGGCATGATCATGATGTAGACCTCCGGGTGCCCGAAGATCCAGAACAGGTGCTGCCACAGCAGCGGGTCGGCGCCCTGGGCCACCTCGAAGTAGTTGGCGTCGAACCGGCGGTCGAACAGCAGCATGAACTGGGCGGCGGTGAGCACCGGGATCGCGAACAGCAGCATGAACTGGCCCACCAGCGACATCCAGGTGAACACCGGAACCTTGAACCACCCCATGCCCGGCGCCCGCATGTTGATCACCGTGGTGATGATGTTGATCGCGGTCACCAGCGAGGCCAGACCCGTGGTGATCAGGCCGACGGTCCAGAAGTCGACACCGTGGGTGGGTGAGTACACCACCAGCGAGTTCGGCGCGTAGTTGTACCAGCCGTTGTCGGGCGCGCCGCCCAGCAGATAACTGGAGTTCAGGATGATGCCACCGGACAGGAACGTCCAGAACCCGAACGCGTTCAGCCTGGGGAATGCCACGTCCCGGGCTCCGATCTGGAGCGGGATGAGGTAGTTCATGAACGCCACACCCAGCGGCATCACGACCAGGAAGATCATGGTCGTGCCGTGCATCGTGAACAGCTCGTTGTAGACCTGCGCGGACAGCAGCGTGCCGTTGGGGGTCGCGAGCTGGGTGCGGATCAGGAGCGCTTCGACGCCACCGACGATCAGGAAGAACAGCGACGCCCCGCCGTACATGAACCCGATCTTCTTGTGGTCGATCGTGGTGACCCAGCTGCGCCAGCCGGTGGTCTTGGTGGGACGCTGGAACACGCCCATCGGCGAGGACTTGGGCGGTTGGGGTTCCTGGACTGGGACTTGCTGGGGGGCCTCGACGATAGCCATGGGCGAATCGCTTTCTTACTTGAGGGTCTCGAGGAACGCGATGAGCTGATCGAGGGCCGCCGGGCTCAAGCCCATGTCGGGCATCCCTCTGATCTCGCCCGCCTCGATGTCGGATTCCTCGGCTGCCATGGGCAGCATTTCAGTCGGATGGTGGAGCCACGATCGCAGCTCGGCGTGGTTGATACAGCTCGGATCTTCGGCGAAGTACAGCCCCTTGGCCACACATCGGTCGTTGTCGATCCTCAGGTCGAACATACCGCTGGCGAAAGTGGGCCGGCTCATGAAGTGGGTGAGATCCGGGGCGGCACCGGCGGTGAGCGGGCTGTCCTCGCCGGTCGGGGCCTCGTGGACACCGCGGACCGTGTGGCACTCACCGCACTGGGTCTTGAACAGCGCCGCGCCCTCCTGGGCCAGGCCACTGGTCGGTTCCACCGCCGGCTTCTGCTGCTCCTCCAGCCACTGCTGGTACTCGTCCATGGGCAGCGCGATCACGGTGAAGCGCATGTTGGCGTGGGACAGACCGCACATCACGGTGCACTGGCCGTAGTAGGTGCCGGGCTCGTCTGCGTGCACGTTGAACATCGTCACCCGACCCGGGACGGTGTCACGTTTGCCCTGCAGTTCGGGCACCCACCAGCCGTGGATCACGTCACGGGCGGTCATCTTGAGGTGGATGTCGGTGCCCGCGGGGATGACCATGTCGTTGGCCGTCACGATGTCGTCGTAGGTGCGGTCCTCCTGTTCGGTGCCCGCACCGCCCAGGTCGTAGCGGAACTCCCACCACCACTGCTGACCGACGACCTCGATGTGGGGGTTCTCCGGCGGCGGGTGCTCGTCGAGCTTGAAGATCGTCACCACCGTGGCGATCCCGATCACCAGCAGCACCAGTGCCGGGGTGATCGTCCACCCCAGTTCCCAGGCGGCGTTGCCGTGTACGGCCTCGGGAATGTTCTCGTCGTCGGTCTCGTCGCCCTTGGCCCGGTAGCGGATCGAGAAGTACAAGGTGCCGCCCAGAACGAGGAGCGACACGAACCCGCCCACGATGAACACCGGGACGACCAGGTCGTAGATCATCTGGGCGTAGCGGCCCCTGGGCTGCAGCGAGTCCTGCTTGGCGTTCGGTACGCAGCCGGCGCCGAAGACCACCACCGCGGCCAGCGCGGCGCCGAGCCCGAGCACGACGCGGTTCGGCTTGGCCGAGCGCCGGGGCGCGTGGCGGGCGGTTGGACGCTGGATCATCAGATTTCCTTCCCGGTGATCTGCACGGTGTCCGGAGCGCCCGCCGCTCCTTCGGACACGCCCTTGATCTGGTACAGAGGCGGCGAGTGGTCTTCGTGGATTTCCTTGGGGCCGGCCATCAGACCCCAGACACCCAGACCCAGCACGATCGCCGCGCCGGCCACGGCGAGACCGGCGACCATGTTGCCGGTGATCTTCTCACGGAAGCTCAGCCAGATCGCAACGAAGAACGCGACCGCGGGGATCGCGCCGAACACCGCGGTGTCCACGCCGTGGGGGAACGCCAGCAGCGGTCGGGACATGGCGAACACGAACAGTGCGATCGACACGAGCGCGAACATCGGAAAGTCCAGCGGGTAGGCCAGCTCGTGGCGCACCTTGCGGTTGGCGAAGGGGTCGGCGGTGGCGTGGTCGGACCAGGCGTAGATCGACCACTGGATGGTGGCGACGCCCACGATCACGAGCCCGAGGATCACCAGTTCCTGAGTCGAGGCCAGCCCCAGGGTGACCAACCCGGCGCCGAAGGCGCCGATGAGGGGCCAGTGGTTGGTGCCCCGCGGCGGCAGCACGGCCACGGGCCCTTCCAGGCCCTGGTGGCGGGCGCCGACCTCGGGGTCCCCGTCACGGGTGATCGAGAACACCGAACCCAGCAACAGGGCGGCTCCGGCGTAGGCCAGCAGGATCGCGTAGGCGAAGTGGGACCCCACGGGGCCCTTGTAGCCGATGCTGATCGGGCCGACCAGCTCGTCCATTCCGATGCTCTGGCCGGCGGTCGCGATGGCCACGAAGAAGGCCCCGACCAACGCCAACGCAGCAGAACCGAACATGAGTTTTGAGCCGGTGGTCAACATGGTGGTTTGCGTGGACATTCCTACTTGATCACGTAGACGGCGTACCAGAGCACCGCGAACAGCGCGATGGACACGTACCAGAACAGGGCGACGGCGTCGACCGAGTCGACGTCACGGCGGTCCAGGCGGCCACCCAGGGCCCGGAAGCCGGTGATCAGCACCGAGAGCATCGAAGCACCGACGATGACCATGTGGACCCCCACGATGGTGAAGATCAACAACGCGGTGGTGTTGTCGGCGATCCCGATGCCGACCTCGGGGTCGGTCGACAGGTTCAGACTCTTGAGCACGAAGGACTGGGCGTTGATGAACGCCACGCCCAGCAGCAGCACGATCCCGTAGGACACCCACAGGCTGGGCCGGTCGTCGTTGCGGATCGCCTGCTGGGCCCACAGCATCGCCGGGATCCCCAGCAGCAGGGTGAACAGTGCCGTGTTGGGCCCGGTGAGAGGCAGGCCGTCGGTGGGAATCCATTCGGCGTTCGCGCCGATCGCGGTGGCCCGGGCCGACAGGTACAGCCCGATCAGCGTGGCCATCACCATGATCGCCGCGGCCGAGAAGATCGCCGCGGCGATCAGCTGGGAATGCGGCCGCTGCCGCGGTGGGGGCGGCGCATGCTCGACGATCGTCTCGTCGATCCTGACCAGGTCGAGACTCACTGGTCCACCTCCTCGTCCATCGAATCCGGCGAGAGCTCGTCCAGGAGCGGCGCCTCCGAGGTGACCGGGGGGATCTCCACGAAGTTCTCGTACAGCGGCGGCGATGCGGTCGCCCACTCCAGGGTTTGGCCGACCCCCCAGGGATCGGCGTCGGTCTCCACGTCGGAATCCACGTACCGACGCACCGCGACCAGCATGGCCGCGACGGTGAGGAACACGGTGCCGGCGATGCCCACCCAGCCCACCAGGGCCAGAGCGTTCAGCGCCGAGGTGCCGTTGATCTTCTCGGCCTCGTCTCCGGTGAGCACGGCCAGCACGTCGGCCAGGGCGATGATGCCGCTGCCCAGCCCGGCCAGCACCGCGGAGACCATGCCCATGCCGTTGAGCGCGTTGGCGCCGGCGATCTTGGAGGCCCAGTGGAACATGGCCGCCGAGGCCGCCGCGATGGTCGCACCGACCACGAGCTGGAACACCGCGTCGTTCCACAGGGTGCCGTGCAGGTCGAGGCTGCCGAAGGACGTCAGGCTGCCCAGCAGCACCGCCAACAGCACCAGGATGATCGCCACGACCGCACCGGGCAGCGGTGCGGCCTTCACCGGGCCGCTCCGACGACCCCGGACGAACTTGTCGACCTGGAGCGCTGCCAGACCCAGCACCGGGAACACCATCAGGATCGAGACCACGATGACCACGGGGTTGTCGAAACCGATGGCTGGGACGGCATCGGCCGAGAAGGTGCCGTAGGCCAGCAGCATGTAGGTGCCGAAGGTGAGGATCCCGAATGCACCGATGAACAGCATCGCGGCCGGACGCCGGAAGTCGTCCCGGGTGCGGGTGAAGGTCGTGATCACGTCACCGGCGATGCCCAGGGCCGGAATGGCCAGAGCGAAGATCTGCGGCTGGGCGAACACCCACTGCAGCTGGCCGTAGGCGTTGGCGGTTCCCGAGAAGATCCCACCGCGGCTGTAGTCGACCCACACCAGGATCATGAGCGCGCCCAGCACCGACAACGAGAGCGTCCAGATGATCCCGGCGACCACCATCGACCACGAGAACAGCGGGATCCGGCCCATGGTCATACCGGGGGCCCGCTGGGTCAGCACGGTGGTGACCAGCACCACCGACAGGGTCACGATGCTGGCGACGAGCAGGATCAGCGACAGGGCCCACAGGTCGACCGACGCGGCCCGGGTGATGACGGCGGCGTCGGCTTCCACCGGGGCGCCACCGCCGGTGAAGTACGACACGATGAACAGCGTCCCGGCCATGAAGTAGGTCCACACCGCGGCCGCCGCAGCACGGGGAAAGGCCACCGCGCGGGCACCGATCTGCAGCGGAACCAGCACCAGCCCCAGCCCCAGCAGCAGGGGGATCAGCCCGACCAGCACCACCCCGGTGGGCTGCAGGGTCGACAGCGAGAAGTACCGCGCGGTGCTCAGGACCTGGTGCTTGGAGCCGTCGAAGATGTCGAAGCGCAGCAGGAAACCCAGGACCTCGGCGGCCGCGACCACCAGGACCGACAAGGTCATCAACACCCGACCCAGCGCCTTGTGGTCCCCCGTCCCCAACAGCCCGGCAAAGCCGCGGGGTCGCATCAGGACCGCGGCGGCAGGGGTGATCGGGTGGGTGTCGGTGTCAGTCAGTTCCATGCCAGTTCCCTGGGTGCACAGTTCATGCTGAGGCGAACCTCGAGTCGTGAGCGAAGCCAACGGCCCGGGACAATACACAGACCCCGATCACGGTGGACAAACCATAGGTCAGCGCCGGATCGGTCTTCGAACTTTTCTGGGCCCGTCCGCCTCGACGGGCCATCACAGCCCCGTCCGAACAAGCTGATCGACGACCATGGCGCCGAAGAGCAGCGTGACGTAGGTGATGGAGTAGCCGAACATCCGCATCGCCACCTTGGGCGACTCGGTCTTCTTCAGCTCCAGACCGAACCACAGAAACACCGCGCCCAGCACCACCGCGGCGACCAGGTAGATCACACCCATGTCGGCGACGGGGCCGAAGGCCAGGGTGAGCGCCCAGAGCACCACCGTGTAGCCGATGATGCGCACCGCTGTCGTGTGGTACCCGGCGACGCTGGGCAGCATCGGCACGTCCGCGGCGGTGTAGTCGTCCCGGTAGCGCATCGCCAGCGCCCAGAAGTGTGGCGGCGTCCAGTACACGATCACCAGGAACAGGATCACCGGCGGCCAGGCCAGCTCGCCGGTCACCGAGGTCCAACCGATCAGCACGGGCACCGCACCGGCGGCGCCGCCGATGACGATGTTGCGCGCCGAGGTGCGCTTGAGCCACAGCGTGTAGACGCCCACGTACCAGGCGAATGCGGCAAAAGCCAGCACCGCGGAGATCAGGTTGACCGTTGACCACAACAGGGCGAAGGCCGCGACCTCCAGGACCGCGGCGAACACCAGCGCCTCGCCGGGCTTGATGATACCCGTGACCAGCGGTCGGTCACTGGTACGGCCCATCAGCGCGTCGATGTCGCGGTCCACGTACATGTTGACCACGTGCGCGCCACCGGCGGCGAGCGTGCCGCCCAGCACGGTGAACACCACCGTCGACAGGGCCGGCAGGCCTTGGGCCGCGACGATCTGGGTCGGCACCGTGGTCACCAGCAGCAGCTCGATGATGCGCGGCTTGGTCAGACGAATGAAACCGCCGATGCGCTGGCGAAGCGTCGGGGCGAGCACCACGGTGGACATGTCAGTCCCTGACGATACGACCGGAATGGCGCATCGGCCAATCGTCGTGGAGACGTCGGCCCACGCAGGCGCCCCAGGGCCCGGGGACCGACCGGTGCCGCCGCCGTCGGAACCCCGACGCCTCCGGCTCACCGGGCCTGCCCACGCGGCCTGTCCGCGCACTGCTCGAACGCGTGGGTCCCTCGGTAGGCTCGGCGCCGTGGCCCGCTCCGATCGAGACCCTGCCGCGACCCCGGCTCCGGGTCGTTCCCGGGCCCCCGACACCTCGACGACGCGGTCACGGTGGACGATGACCCCCCGCACCTACGAACGGGTGACGTGGTTCGCGATGATTCTGATCGGACTGATCGTGGTCACCGGCGGTGCGGTGCGCCTGACCGGCTCGGGGCTGGGCTGCACCGACTGGCCGACGTGTGAGAACAACCAGGTGTATCCCTCGTGGCACCTGCACGGTTGGATCGAGTTCGGCAACCGGCTGGTCACCGGGCTGGTGTCGATCGCGGTGATCCTGGCGGTGCTGGGCGCGCTGATCCGGGTGCCCCGCCGACGGGACCTCACCTGGCTCTCACTGGGGTTGGTGGCCGGTGTCGTCGGCCAGATCGTGCTGGGGGGCATCGTGGTGCTGTCGCACCTGTGGCCTCCCTTCGTGATGGGCCACTTCGTGCTGTCGATGGTGCTGGTGGCCAACGCCGTGGTGCTGGTCCATCACGCAAGACGGCCCGACGGATCCCACCGCCGTCCCCTGGTGAACCGCACCGTGCGGCGTCTGGGCGCCGCGCTGGTGGTGGTGACCGCGCTGGCGCTGGCCACCGGAACCGTGGTCACCGGCACCGGACCACACTCGGGTTCCAACGACGGCACCCCGGTGGAGCGGCTGCCCTTCGAGATCACCAGTGTGGTGCGGCTCCACGGGGTGATCGACATGACGGTGCTGGCGATCATCGTGTCGCTGATCGTGGTGTTGCTGCGCGCCGGAGCGCCGCGCCGGGTGCGCGCCCGCCTCGAGATCGTGCTGGTACTCGGGCTCCTGCAGGCCGCGGTCGGCTACACCCAGTACTTCACCGGCGTGCCCGAACTGCTCGTGGGCCTGCACATCCTGGGCGCCACCCTGCTGTGGGGCGCGGTGCTCTGGTTCTCCCTGGGACTGTCCGAATGGACCCTCGACACGGCAGAATCGGAGCATGCGACGCCGCCGGGCCAGCAACGACCCGACCCCGCCCGAGGCGACGGCGACGATGCCGGTGGAGGCCGAACCGGTCGAGACGTGGTCGCCTCGGGGCGATGAATCCGTCGAAGAGGACCACCCCTGGGTGGTGCTGGTGTGGAACGACCCGATCAACCTGATGTCGTACGTCACCTTCGTGCTCCAGAAGCTGTTCGGCTACTCACGTCCCAAGGCCGAGAAGCTCATGATGGAGGTGCACACCCTGGGCAAGGCGGTGGTGTCCTCGGGGCGCCGGGAACAGGCCGAACGCGACGTGTTCCGGCTGCACGAGCACGGGCTGTGGGCCACGATGCAACAGGACAAGTGAGGCGGGCGACCCCATGCCGATCCGGTTCCGGCGATCGATCAAGGCACTCGACGACGGCACGCTCCAGGTGCGCCTGGGCGCCGCAGAACGGGCCCTGCTGAGCGCCGTCGCGATCGAACTGGCCGAAGAACTCGACGACCCCGACGACGACCCGGACCTGCAACGACTGTTCCCGCCCGGGTACGCCGACGACGCAGCACGGGACGCGGGCTACCAGATGATGATGGGCGACGAGCTGCGGCGCGGCCACGTGGCAGCCCTGCGGGAACTCGCCGCCACCGCGGACGCCGAACGTCTGGAGCCGGCCCGGGCCCAGGCGTGGCTGCGGTCGATCAACGCCGTGCGACTCGTGGTGGGAACCCGTCTGGGCATCGACGAGGACACCCCCCTGGGTCGGATCCGCCGCGGCGACCCCGATCTGCGGGCCCGGGTCGCCTACGAAGTGCTCACCGTGCTCCTCGACGACCTGGTCACGGCCCTGGGAGACTGAACCAGCGGTCCGACAGAGAGGGGTTAGTCGTCGCGGGGGACGAAGAGCTGGTCGGCCATGGTGGACCCGCACCGGCTTCCGGCCTCCAGGGTCAACGCCCGGTAGGTGGGATCCGTATGGTTCGCCAGCGCGGGGAGCTGGGCCGGGTCGGCCAGGTGCACCGCCCGGTCCCCCATGCACCAGGCCACCTCGGGGGTGAACACCGGGCCGTTCACGCCGTTGGGGATCTTGGTGCCCTCCAGGTAGTAGTGCGCGGCGAGACCGGAGCGGGTGCTGGCCGCCACGGTGACCGCGTCGAGTGCCGGGCCCAGCCCCTGGACGGTGTCGGGGCCCGGGTCACAGCCGGTGACCACGACGTGTTCGAAGTTGTCCAGCTCGACCCGGACGTGGTCCCCGTCGATGGTCGCGACCCAGTTCTGTAGGGCGCGGTGGAGCTGCCCGGTCTGGGCTTCGTTGCTGCCTCGCAGCACGTCGGTCACACAGACCTGACCTTCGGGGGTCTTGTAGGCGACGAAGTGGTCGCCGGCCCACCGCTCGGCGAAGTCGAGGGCGGTGTCCATCTGGTCGGGTGACTCCAGGTGCGCGCCCAGCAGCAGATACCAGGTCGTCGCTCCGATGCTGCCCTCGTCGACCTTCTCGGTGCCCTCGGGCGCCGTGGGCTGGGGGACGGCCAGGGGGCCCTGGCCGGCGATGAACGCCGTCGGATTCAACACCTGCTGGGACGACACCGGTGGCGACGCCGCCAAGTCGTCGGCGCCGGTCGGCGTCGCGAGGTCGCCCATCATCTGCACGAAGGGCGCGCCGATGCTGGAACGGAACGCCGGCAACGCGTCGAGGAACCCGGCGGGCTCGGTCTCGTCGGCAGCGGCGACGTCTTCGGCGGTGATCTCGCTCGCCGCGTCGATCGAATCGGCGTAGCGATGCCGCATCAGTTCGGCGGTGCCGAAGACCACGTCGAACCGCGGGTTCTCGGCGACGGTGGGGGTGTCGACGGAGGACAGGTCGGCTCGCTGGGCGTCCAGGGCAACCGACAATGCGCCGGCCAGCCCGATCTGCAGGTTCGCCTGATCGGACCCGAAGCGGACCACGAGCTGTTCGTTGGCCAGGTCGTAGAACGCGCCCCGGTGCGGCTGCTGGGCAGCGACCGCCTGCAACCTCGCCGTCGTGTCGCCTTGGACCGCCCCCAGGGCGCGCCAGATGCCGGTCTGGACCGCGAGCCCTTCGCTGATTTCGTCGTCTGGCGGACGGGTCGCTGCCGCCACCGCGGCGTCGTACTCGTCGGCCTCCAGAGTCGCCACGGTCACCGGATGTTCGAAGGGGACCTCGCGGGCCTCGGCCACCCAGTCGGCCATCTCCTGGACGTTGGCCGCCCACACCGGCGGATGTCCCTCACGTTCCTGGAACGTGGTCAGCGCGACGACGGCGAGCAGGCTGATGATGATGCCGAAGAGCAGCAGCCGGGACTCCCGGGACAGCACCGCCTGGCGTTTGGGCTTGCCCTTGGGTTCCACCGGCGTGTCCCAGGCGTCGGCGGCGGCGGGTTCCCAGCGCACCCCGATGTCGTCGCCCAGGCGCTGCTCCAGTCCGGTGCCGAAACCTCCGGTGTACGCGCTGGGCACGGGTGCCGGGTCGGGTTCGGGGTCCCGGAAGATGGCCTCGGTGTCGAAGCTCGGCGTCGCCTGTTCCGGTTGCGGCGGGGCGCCCGTCGGCGCCCCGAAACCGCCAGCGGGTGGGCTGGGCGGGTGGTAGGGCGATTCCAGGTCGGTGGCCGGGGCACCCAGATCCGGGGTGGGCAGATCCCATCCGGAGCCCGGCCCGGTGGAGCTCGGCCCGACCGGATCCGGAGCCGGTCCGGTCGACCACCCGGCCGGAGCCGTCGAAGGTCCGTGGTCCGGGCCGGGTCCGGTGGACCAGCCAGGCGGGTCCGGTGCCGTCGGGGGGTCGGGTTCGGCGCCGGGTTCCGGGTACCACGCCACCGGGTCGAGCCCGGACGGCGAATCGTCACGTTCCCAGGTCGACACCGCATGCGGGGCCGTCTCGGTCATCGGCTGGGACGCGCCCCCGTCACCGGGACCCGTCACCGAGGGAGCCGGACCCGGCGCCCAGGTGGGTTCGGCGTCTTCCACGGGAACGAGCGAACCGGCCGCGTCCTGGTGTCCCGGAGCGGTGGCCCAGTCGGCGTCGCTGCCCTGCTGTTCCCATGCCCACGGCGACCACGACGGATCCCATTCGTCGCTGGGACGATCCGGAGGCATCGCCGCGGCTGGCACCTGCGGTGGTTCCGGTGTCGCCGGACCGGGCGGCGTGGCGCCGGCGGCGTGGTCGGGCGCGGCGGTCAATTCGTCGGGGTCCACGGTGGCGCCGATCTGGTCGCCCCGCAGCGAAGTCCCGCAGAACTTGCAGGCCGACCAGTGGCCGAAGACCCGAGCTCGGCAGCTCGGACAGATGAGAACGTCGTCGCTCATCGCCGGATCTGTGACTCCCCGGGACGGATCCGACCGGTCCGGATCGGCTCGTGGGCGCGCGGGGAGGCCAATCGGGGTGATCCGGGGTTCACCGTTGTGGCGACACGGCGCATCGGCTTCCTCAGGTCAGGGGGTCGGGTGGGGGACTCGCGGGATGGTACGGGACCGGATCCGCTCCGCGCCCTTTCGTGCCGACGGCCCGGCCCCCTCGAGTCATCTGTGATCTCCCATCGGCTGTTGGCCATTGCGATTGAGCTTTGGACGCCCGGATTCACACCCGTGGCCGCCACCGCCTCGCTGGTGCCTGCGGCCGGGAACGGTCGGCGGGCGCCCGGGGTGGCCTCGTCCCTCCGGGCGTCGCCTTGGTAGGATCGGCAGTTCGTTCCTCCGAGCCCCCATCGTCTAGCGGCCTAGGACGCCTGCCTTTCACGCAGGTAGCACGGGTTCGAATCCCGTTGGGGGTGCCACCACGGCCGGCCGGCCCGGGCGGCCGACGTCGATCGGTCCGGGTCGGTCAGTCGACGTCGGGAAGGCGGATCGAGGCGAAGGTGGCGGCGAGCATCTTGAGCTCGTCGACGTGATAGGTGGTGAGTTCCTCGAGGGCCTGTTCGCCCGCCGGCAGGAGGCGGATCCGCACGACCCGGCCGTCGGTGTCGTCGGGAACGCGCTCTACCAGCTTGGCGGCCGCTGCCCGGTCGATCAGCCCGACCGCCGAGTGGTGGCGGACCTTCAGGTGCTCGGCGATGTCGCCGATGGTGGGCGGTTCGTCGGAGGGATGGCCGCGCACGGCCAGCAGCAGCTGATGCTGGGCCGGCGTGAGCCCGACGTTTCTGGCCTGAGCCTCGCTCCAACGGTTGAACGTCCGGAGTCGGTTTCGAAAGGCGAGGATCTCGCGGTAGTCCTCGTCGGTGAACGTCTTGGTCATGTCCTCTCCGAGTTGTCGACGAAGATGTATCGTACGCGTAAGACCTTGTGGTGCGCCACGGTAGCGCCGCCGACTCGGACATCGGACATGCGCCCGGCGCGGACCCCCTGTCCGACGCGCCAGGTGCAGGATCGTGCCGGTGCCGACCGGGCCGGGTCAGCCGCCGAAGAACCGGCGGGGTGCACCGGTGAGCATCGCGTCGATCTGGGCGTCGGTCACCCCGTGGTCGCGCAGCGCGGGCACCACGTCGTCGCTGATGTGCTCGTAATGCCAGTTGGGCATGGTGGCCGCGATCACCTCGGGAGCCTCGGGCCCGAACCAGTCGATCCGGCACGAGGCGTCGTGGCTGAGCACCATCTGGTCCGCGTAGCCGCGATGGGCGAGCTCCACGATCGTGGCCACCCGATCCTCGGTGGACGCGAACACGTCGAGGCCAAAGCGGTCCATGCCCAGGATCGCCCCGCGATCAGCGAGTCCCGCCAACCAGTCCACGTCGGTGGAGTCCCCCACGTGGCCCAACACCACCCGGGTCAGGTCGACGTCTTCTTCGGTCAGGACCTCCAGGACCACATCAGCAGTGCGCTCGCGCACGTTCGTGTGCACGGTGATCGGGGCACCGGTGGCCACCGACACCCGGGCGACCGCCCGCAGCGCCCGTTCCACGTCCGCGCTCATCGGCGCGTGTTCGACCGCGCACTTGAGGAACGCGGCCTGCACCCCGGTACCGGCGATCCCCTCGTGCAGATCCCGGGTGAAGTCCCGCACGAGCGGGTCGTCGCCGCCCAGAGGAAGGCCCGGTCCCTGCAGCGAGTAGGGGAACGGCAACGAGTCGTAAGTGTAGACGCCGGTGGCCACGACGATGTTGACCCGGACCTGGTCCGCGATCCGCAACAGCCGGCGAATGTCGCGGCCCAGGCCCAGCACCGTGGGGTCCACGATCGTGGTGATGCCCTTGTCGGCGAGGCGGTTCAGCTTGTCGACGGCGCGCTCGCACTCGGCGTCCTCGTCCCACCAGTCGCCTGCGCCGTAGTTGGTCAGATAGTCCGCGTCGAGGGTGAACACGTGCTCATGCATCAGGGTCGGGCCCAGATCGCCCACCTCGACGGGGCCGGTGAGTGTCGCCACGGTCGCCATGGGCCTCACCCTGCCACGTCGCATGGGTCGCGTGCCGGACTGCGCCGCGGCCGGACCGGGCGCCGACCTGGCGCTGCGAGGGTGGCTCACGCCACAGGACACGCCGACGCTGGCGCACCTATGGTCCGGCCATGACTGCTGACACCACCTCCGACGAACCGGTCGTCCCTGCGACACGGTTCGGTGACATCACCGACATCGACGCCGCCTACGGGGCCATGGCCGCCTTCGACACCTCGATCGACCTCGATCCCGGGTTGCGCGAACTGGTCAAGTTGCGGGCCTCGGCGCTGAACGGGTGCGCGTTCTGCGTCGACATGCACGCCACCCAGGCCCGCAGCGACGGCGAGACCGAGCGTCGCCTGGCCACCGTGATGGTGTGGCCCCACGCACCGTTCTTCACCGCAAAGGAGCGGGCGGCACTCCGACTGACCGACGCGATGACGCTGCTCGACGGCCACGGCGACGGGGTCTCCGACGACGTGTGGGACGAAGCCAAGGCCCACTTCGATCCGGCCGAACTGGGCCAACTGGTCATGGCCATCGTCGCCATCAACTCCTGGAACCGCATCGCGGTGACCCTGCTGGCAACGCCGCCGCTGGACTGACTGTGAGGGTGTGAGGCGGCAGGTCGGCGTTCGCTGCCGAGCGAACCAGGCCAGGGCCATCGGCGTGGGCCCACACGGGCCAGCCCGTCAGCCGGGCACCACTAGGCTCTGGCGCGGGCGGCCGGCCACGCCGTCCGGGACGGACCTGGGACACGGCGGCCGCGGATCGGAGGCTGTTCGCACCATGGGACGCATATTCGGTCGCAAACCGGACAAGACTCGGAGCATCGCCCGGTTCGCCGCCCGGTACCTTCCCGACGGTGAGGAGGTGCTCGCCGGAGTGGACGTGCAGACCCCCGGAACCTGGGCGGAAGCGATGCAGGCGAGCGCGGACGCCGGCGTGAGTGCGGCAACCGGCGTCTACACCTTCTCGGTCGCCGATGACGACAAGCGCTCCGGGTGGCAGCCCGAAGCCGGGGCCGCGGGCATCGACCCGACCGTGGCCCGTCGCCTGGTCTTCGCGACGCTGGCACTGACCCCCGAACGTCTGTTGTTGCTGCGACGTTCCAAGCCCACCAGGCGGCTGATCGACATGGTGACGCAGTGGCCCCTGGATCAGATCGAGCGGATCGAGGTTCCTCGCCAGAGCGAGAGGCTCACGATCCACTTCACGGATTCGTCGTTGACCTGGGAACTGCCGTTCGCAAGGAAGTTCCTTCCCGCCGTCTATGACGAGCTGCCCAAGCTGCTGGCCGAAGCCAAGGCCTCCCGCGCCTGAAGGCCCGGCGCAGGGCCCGCGGCGCAAACAGCCGACCCGGTGGACCGCCACGCTGGCGCGGGACACGGCGCGATGGTGGAGACGATGGGATTCGAACCCACGACCCCCTGCTTGCAAAGCAGGTGCTCTAGCCAGCTGAGCTACGTCCCCGCGAAGAGCGGAGGTTTCCGCACCTGCCAGACTACCGGCCCGGTCGGCCAGCGGCAGAGCCGATGCCCGGCCGCGACGACCCGGGGGAAAGGCGGCCGTGGACCGGTACTTCCGGTTGCCGCACGTCAGGACGGGTCGGGGTCACCGCGCACGTAGAGGCGCACGGTGGCCGGTGGTTCAGGAGGAGGCGTCGTCCGCCTTGACGTAGAGCCGGATGATGATCGGGGCCCGCCGATCGGCGAACTCCCAGACCTCGGCGATCTCGTACTGTTCGGGCAGTGGACCGTGGAGTTCGTAGAACGCGGCCGGCAGCTCGCCCTGGCCGACGTTGATCGCGAACACCCGGTCGTGGCGGAGCACCCGCTCATAGGCCGCTTCGTCGCCGGGCACGGTGCGGTCGTAGCGCTTGACCTCACCCAGGGGTCGGTAGGCGTTCACCAACGTCGGAACCACATCGTGGTCGATGCGCGACCAGGCGGCCTCGAACGGCGGCCGGCTCAGGTCCCCATAGAGCAGCAGCCCGTCGCCCGGACGGGCCTTCGCGGCCACGAGTTCTGCGATGTCGTCCCAATGGGCGACGGTCCGGTTGTTCAGATTCTCCTGGCCCGCCACCGACCAGCCTGCCGTCACCACGCCCCCCGCCACCACGAGCGCCCCGACCCCGGCCCAGGCCGGCAACGAGGTTCGGGATGTCAGCCACTCCACGGCGCGCACCAGGCCCCAGGCGACGATCAGTGCGACCGCGGGCGCGATGGCCACGAAGTACCGGTCGACGAACTCGGGGCGAACCAGGGAGATGACCAGCAACGCGACCGGCGGCACCAGGAACCACAGCACCGGGACCAGCAGGCGCCAGTTGTGCAGCAGCGCCGCGTCGCGGGCTTCGGGTTCCCCGACGTCCGCGGGTTCATCCGGAGCCGGCGCCCCACCGTCGCCGGAGACGCCGTCGCCGTCGGCGTTCTCCGAAGGTTCGGTGAGGCGAAAGCCGACGCGTCGATAGCCCCGGACCAGCGCGACGACCAGACCGATCAGCGCCGCCAAGGTGACGAGGCGGACCCACAGGTAGCCGCCCAGATACTGGTACATGGTGAACTTGACGTAGACGAACTTGGTGGGTTTCACCCAGTCGCCGACCCGGGCGACCCCCAGCCACAGCAGCCCCAGCATCAGGACCGCCGTGGCGCCGAGCAGGGGCACCATGCGCGCCAGGGCCGCACGGGGCTTGGGGCTGAGCAGAGCCGCCAGGACCATCGCCGCGAGGAAGATGACGAACAGGCCGTGCATGAACACGCCCCAGGGGGCGATGAGGGTGAGCGCGACCCACCAGGGCTTCGCCGCCTCGGTGTCGGTGCCCGCTTCGACGGCCCGTACCAGTAGGTACCAACAAAGCGTGACCGTGAAGATCTCCAGGGTGTAGGTGCGCGCCTCGAGCGTCGCGGACTGGAACATGTAGCCGCCGGCGAGCAACAGCGGCGCCAGCAGAGCCACTCCGCGACCGGCGAGTCGGCGGCCCAGAGCGGCCAAGGGCCACATCGTGGCCATCGCGAACACCATCGACAGTGCCCGCAGCCAGGCCGGCGCGTCCGAGATCTGCGACCACAGCCACAACAGCGCGTAGTAGGCCACCATCGTGCCCCCGGACTCGCTCACGCCATAGGCGAACTGGTTGGTCACCCCGAGCGAATAGGCCTCGTCCAACCACAACGGGTCCCGCCCCAGCCTCGGGATCGCCAAGGCAGCCACCAGGGCCGCGCCGCCGAGCGCGCCCAGACCCACCGCCAGCCGGTCGGCTCTGCGCTCGGCGACCGGATCACGCGGGGATGCTGCGGAGACCACGTGCTGTGACCGGGCCGATTCGGCGGCGCCGATCAGGTCAGCGTCCACGCGAACTATGCGCCATCGATACCCGAGAAGTCGGGCTCGCGCTTGTCCAGAAAAGCCATCACTGCCTCGATGTTGCCGGGTGACCCGATGAGGTTAGCGAAGGCGGCGTCCTCGACCTGCCGGGCACGCCGCACCGCGTCCGCACGTCCGTCCAGCAGTGCACGCTTGGTCGCCACCAGCGACGGGATCGGCCACCTGGCGATCGCCCGAGCCGCCTCCAGCGCGGTGTCCATCAGCTCGGAACCGGGCACGACCTTCCAGGCGATGTCCGCCTCCAGGGCCTGGGCCGCGGAGATCCACTCGCCGCTGAAGAGCACCCATGCCGCCCGCTGCCAGCCCATCCGGGCGGGAAAGAGCACGCTGGACGCGGCTTCTGGGGCCACCCCCAGGGGACAGAACGGCGCCCGCAGTCGGGCATCATCGGCCATGATCACCAGATCACAGTGCGCGAGGATGGTGAATCCCAGTCCCACGCCCAGCCCGTTGACCGCTGCAATGAGGGGCTTGTCGAAGGCCTCGAGGGCCGCCATCAGTACCGGGAAACCTGCTTCGGATGCGGCCGCGTCGTCGCTCGGCCCAGGGTCTGTGGCTCCGAGCTCCTGGCCGATCTCTGCCATCTGGGCCATGTCCTGGCCCGCCGAAAATGCCCGACCGGTTCCGGTGAGGATGACAACGGCGATCCCCTCGGCGTCCCGGGCGGCATCGAACGCGTCGGCCAGGTCGCAGTAGAGCTCGTTGTCGAATGCGTTGAGCGCGGCTTCCCGCGCCAATGTGAGCACTCGGACCCGGTCAATGTCCTCCGTGCGCAGATTCGACATTCATCTCCTCAGATAGTTGCGTCGGCCCCCTGTTTCGGCCATCATAGGAGCATGGCACGAGGACCGAAGTCACCAATGACCGAAGAACACAAGGCGGCCTTGGCCGCGGGACGAGCCGAGAGCCGGGCGGTGAAGCGGTACCTCGAGGCATTGGAGGAGACCAAGCCCAAGCGGGGGCGGCGACGCACCAAGGCGTCGATCGAGAAGCGCCTGGAGCAGATCGAATCCGACCTGCCCACCGCCAACCCGCTCAACCGGGTCAAGCTCATCCAGGAACGCATGGACCTCACCAAGGAGCTCGACGCCTCCCAGGATCCGGTCGACATCTCGACGTTCGAGGACGACTTCGTGAAGAACGCCAAGAGCTACAGTGACCGCAAGGGGATCAGCTACGCCGCGTGGCGGGAGCTCGGGATCGCCCCGGCCGTGCTCAAGCGGGCCGGCATCACCCGCGGTTCCTGAGGACCTCTACGGCAGCGTCGTCCGTCCCGCCAGCTTCCGCTCAGCTGCCGGGACGGCTCATCGCGACAGCAGTGCCCTGAGCAGGACCAGTCCGTCTTCTGATCCGAGCAGCTCGTCGCTGGCCCGCTCCGGGTGTGGCATCAGCCCGACGACGTTGCCTTGGGCATTGCTGATGCCGGCGATGTCACCCATGGACCCATTGGGATTGTCCGTATAGCGCAGGACGATTCGGCCTTCGGCCTGGAGTTCGGCCAGGGTTTCGTCCGTACACGTGTAGTTGCCCTCGAAGTGATTGATCGGCATCGTCAGACGGGTACCGGTCTCCACACCTCGGGTGAGTATGGAAACGTCGGAGACGACCTCGAGGGTGGCCGGCGCACACACGAATTTGAGGCCTTTGTTTTTCTGTAATGCGCCTGGCAAAAGGCCGGCTTCGGTGAGAATCTGGAACCCATTGCAGATCCCGACCACCGAACCTCCAGCGGCTGCGAACTCACCGACCGCCTCCATGACCGGGGAGAACCGGGCGATCGCGCCGGGCCGCAGGTAATCGCCATGCGCGAATCCTCCAGGGATGATCACGACGTCGGAACCGGCGAGATCGGTGTCGCCATGCCAGAGCAACCGGGTTTCCGCGCCCAGCGAACTCAGGGCATGGGCCACGTCGTGTTCGCAGTTGGAGCCAGGGAAGACCACGATGCCGACCCGGGTGGTCATGCTGGTGCCACCTCGATGGTGGCGTCCTCGATCACCGGATTGGTGAGGAACTTGTCGCACATCTCGATGACCTGAGCCCGTGCGGCGGATTCGTCGGCTGCGTCGAGGGCGAAGGTGATCACCTTGCCCACGGCCACGTCGGTGACGCCGTCGAAGCCGAGCGCGGGGAGCGAACGTTCGATCGTGGCGCCCTGGGGGTCGGCAATGCCTGCGCGTAGATGCACGGTCACGGTGACGGTGAAGTCCATGTCCTCATCGTGCCACAGGCGCGCTCGGTTCCCGCATGCGGTCTCACGGGTCGCATCATCGATTGGCCCTGCCACCGGCCGGAGTGTGCAGCCGGGCGCGCAACGTCGGGCCGGCCTCACTGGGAGATGAGGCCCGGCCCGACGTCCCTCCCTCCCTCAGGAGGCCTCGGATCCACTGCGGTCGGTCCGACCACCGCAGGAGCGGTAGATAGATCCGATATCTACAGACAAGCAGGTCTGCACCGAAGGCGCAACCGAAACTTCGTCCTTGCCACGCTTGTCTGTCGGACCGCCCTACCGGGACGACGGAAACAGTCCCCGGCAAGCGTCAGACACCCTGGTCGTCGATCCCGCTGGCTGTTCGTGACTCGAACCGTTCGGCCCCGGCAGGGGTGCAACCGAACCGTTCGATGGTGCGGACGAACCGGTTCAGGAGGCTCTGACCGTTCGCGGCCAACCTCCCGTCGACGATCCGGGCCGGCAATTCATCCACACGTCGTTCGAACACGTCGGCGAGCCGGCGGTAGTACCAACGGATGCCGTCGGCGCGGCCCTTGAACAGATCGAAATAGTCCTCGCCGACCCGATCGACGTCTTCGGCGAGTGACGTCGCGTTGTGGAACTTGTCGGCCAACGAAACGATCAACACGTCGCTCTCGGTTTCACCGAGATGTGCGATGTACGCGCGCTTGCGCTCGAGCCATGGGGGCTTGGGGACCGTGTCGGCGTCGGTACATTCCCGGACGATCCGCGCCACTCGGTCACCGAACCGGTCGACGATCTGATCGTCGGTCACCCCCACGTCTTCGATCGAGTCGTGCAGGAGCCCGGCGATGGCCTGGTCTTCGTCGCCACCGTGTTCGACGACCAGGCTCGACACGCTGAGCAGATGCGTCAGGTACGGAACGTCCGAGCCCTTGCGTCGTTGGTCGCGATGCAGTTCTGACGCCCAGGCCAGAGCCCGGTCATAGCGTTCGGTCAGGTTCATGTCACTCCCTCGGGTGGGCCGTCGCTCGTGGGTGCGCTCAACTCGTCACGCCGGGCCAGTCGGTGAAGGCTCGGCCGGTGATCCGCTCGTACGCCTCCACATAGCGATCCCGGGTCGCGGCGACGACCGCCGGGGGCAGCGTCGGCGGCGGCGGGGTCTTGTCCCAGTCCAGGGCGTCCAGGTGGTCGCGAAGGGGCTGTTTGTCGAAGCTGTTCTGGGGCCGCCCCGGTTCGTAGTCGTCGACCGACCAGAACCGCGACGAATCCGGGGTCAGCACCTCGTCGCAGAGCACCAACGCTCCGTCGATCAGGCCGAACTCGAACTTGGTGTCGGCGACGATCATGCCGCGCTCCGCGGCCAACTCGGCGCCGCGTCGATACAGCTCCAGGGACACCTCCCGCAGTGCTTCGGCCCAGTGCAGCCCCACGATGTCCACCGCTTCATCGAAGCTGATGTTCTCGTCATGGTCGCCCTCGGCGGCTTTGGTGGCCGGGGTGAACACCGGATCGTCCAGGCGCTGGGACTCGACCATTCCCTCGGCCAACGTGGTGCCGTGCATCGTGCCCGCCGAGCGGTACTCGGCCCAGGCCGAACCCGCCAGATACCCGCGCACCACACACTCGACCGGAAACATCTCGGCCCGGCGGCACAGCATCACGCGACCCGCCAGGTCGGCCTCGGCGGCGGCTGCGCGTGCCACCTCGGGCAGGTCGTCCACCGACGTGGAGATCAGATGGTTCGGCACCACGTCGCCGAGACGGTCGAACCAGTACGCGGTGGTGGCGGTGAGCACCCGTCCCTTGTCGGGGATCGCCTCGTTCATCACCACATCGAAGGCCGAGATGCGGTCGGAGGTGACCAGCAGCAGCCGGTCTTCGCCGGCGTCGTAGATGTCCCGGACCTTGCCCGAATACAGCAGCGGCAGACCCACAGGAGACGACGACGGCGACATGGGCGCGATCGTACCGACCCGGTCCCGACTCGGGCGGTGCCGGCCAGGACGCACCGGGACCGGCCGACCCGTCGTGCCCCGGAGAACCGAACGGTCCGGTCAGAGAATGGCGGCCGGTGCGTAGCCGGCCGCCTCGGGATCGGTGGCCACCAATGCCTCGACCCGGGCCACGAAGGCCGCCACCTGCTGCGGTGCGGTGCCCACGAAGCTCAGCGGCTCGTCCAACACCGCGTCGAGTGCCCCCGCATCCAGATCCAGACGCTGATCCGCGGCGAGCCGGCCCATCAGGTCGTTGCGCCCCACACCGCGTTCCCGCATCGCCAGCGCCACCGCCACCGCGTGTTCCTTGATGACCTCGTGGGCGGTCTCCCGACCCACACCCGCCCGCACGGCTGCGGTCAACACCTTGGTGGTGGCCAGGAACGGCAGGTACCGGGCGAGTTCCGTGTCGATCACCTCGGGGTAGGCGCCGAACTCGTCCAGCACGGTCAGGGTGGTCTCCAACAACCCGTCGATGGCGAAGAACGCGTCGGGCAGGGCGACCCGGCGCACCACCGAACACGACACGTCACCTTCGTTCCACTGCTCCCCCGACAATGCGGTCACCATCGCCAGATGGCCGCCCAGGATCGCCCGGAAGCCGTTGATCCGCTCACAGGAGCGGGTGTTCATCTTGTGCGGCATCGCCGACGAGCCCACCTGGCCCGGCTTGAAGCCCTCGGTCACCAGCTCGTGGCCGGCCATCAGACGGATCGTGGTGGCCAACGACGACGGGCCGGCCGCGATCTGCACCAGCGCGGATACCACGTCGAGGTCGAGCGATCGCGGATAGACCTGGCCGACGTTGGTCAACACGGCGTCAAAACCCAGGTGGTCGACCACCCGCGCCTCGAGCTCGTCGACCGCCTCGGCGGATCCCAGCAGGTCCGCCATGTCCTGACGGGTGCCCACCGGTCCCTTGATGCCCCGCAGCGGATACCGGGCGATCAGGTCGTCGAGACGGTCCAGGGCGACCAGCAGCTCCTCGCCGGCGTTGGCGAAACGCTTGCCCAGCGTGGTGGCCTGGGCGGGCACGTTGTGGGACCGACCCACCATGACGGTCTCGGCGTACTCGGCGGCCCGTTCGGCCAGACGGGCCAGCACCGCCACCACCCGAGAACGGACCAGCTCCAACGATCGGCGGATCTGGAGTTGTTCGACGTTCTCGGTCAGGTCACGCGAGGTCATGCCCTCGTGGATCGACTCGTGGCCGGCGAGGGCGCCGAATTCCTCGATCCGGGCCTTGACGTCGTGGCGGGTGACGCGCTCGCGGGCGGCGATCGAGGCCAGGTCCACCTCGCCGACGACCGCCTCGTAGGCCGCTATCTCCTCGTCAGACACCTCCAGGCCCAGGTCGCGCTGGGCCCGCAGCACCGCCAGCCACAACTCGCGTTCGACGACCACCTTGTGCTCGGGAGACCACAACGTGGCCATCTCTTCGGTGGCGTAACGGTCCGCGAGCACGTTGGGCAAGGTCGGCTTGGTCACCGAAGCAACGGTACCCCACGTGGTTCCTCACCAGCCGGACCCGGCTACGCTGGCCGGAACCGGACCGGACGCGCAGATTCGACCGACCCGGTGGCGGCGACACCGTCTAGGGCTTTTGGCCCAAATCGATCAAGTTACGATTCGGTGACGACGACGGTTGAGAGTGGACGAGACCTTCTCGAGAGGTGAGGTGACAAGCGGTGTCGGAGACCTGTGTCAAGCACACGTTCGAAACGGCCGTGGACACCTGCCGTCAGTGCCAGAACGTCTACTGCTCGGATTGTCTGGTCTACGCGTTCGGTGACAAGAAGCCTCCCTACTGTGTGACCTGCGCGCTCAACGTGGCCGGGGTACGTCACCAGGGCGCCCGACCCAACCCCCGGGTCCGCAAACGCGGCTGGTTCGGCCGCCGGACCGTGGTGGACGAAGAGCCCGTCGCCGAGCCGGGCTTCGACGACATCCGCATCGAGTTGCCGACGCCCGCCGCGACACCGGAAGCGGAGCGCACCACCCGCCGCGAGGTCGAACCCGAGGTGCTCGCCATGGTGCAGGCCTCGGAAGCCGGCATCGACCTCACCGTCGACGACGACCCCATCGGATCCACTGCCCCGGTGCCCGACGACGCTGAGGACTCGCTGGCCGGCTGGGCGGCGGCGCTCAAGACCGGTGAGGCCCCCGCACGTGACGGATCCGTCGAGGCCTGGCCCGAGTCGTCCGAGGTCGAGGCCTGGCCCGACGACGTCGGCGGCCGGACCTACTGAGCCTCGGTCACCCGCCGCAGCCGGCGGATCCACTGCAGCGGATCACCGAGAGGGCAGCTCAGGGCTCCGTGGCGATGTCGCGGCGGTAGTGCATGTCGGGCCACCGCAGCGTTCCCATCGAGGCGTAGGCCCGCTCACGGGCGGTCGCCAGGTCGTCGCCGAAGCCGCACGCGTTCAGGACCCGACCGCCGCCGGTGACCAGGTCGCCGTCGGCGTCGGTGGTCACCCCGGCACCGAACACCGCAGCGCCGGGCACCGCGATCGCGTCGTCCCAGCCCTCGATGGGATCCCCGGTCCGAGGGGTACCCGGGTAGCCGGCCGCCGAGGCGACCACGCACACTGCCGCGCCGTCGTCGAAGGTCGGCTCGCCGACCAGCTCACCGGCGGCTGCCGAGGCCAGCAAGTCGGTCAGGCTCGAGGTGAGCCGCGGCACCACCACCTGGGACTCGGGGTCACCGAAGCGCACGTTGTACTCGATGATCTTGGGACCCGATTCGGTGAGCATCAGCCCCGCGTAGAGCACGCCGCGGTAGTCGATCCCCCGTAGGCGCAACGCGGAGACCGTCGGGGCGATGATCGTCGCCATGATCTGCTCGACCATCTCCGGGGTGGCCTCTGCCACCGGGGAGTAGGCCCCCATACCGCCGGTGTTGGGGCCCAGGTCCCCGTCGCCGATGCGCTTGAAGTCGCGGGCGGGTGCCAGGGCGACGGCCCGGGAGCCGTCACACACCGCCAGGATCGACAGTTCGGTGCCCACCAGGCACTCCTCGATGACGACCTGGCGACCCGCGTCGCCGAAGGATTCACCGGACAGCTTGGCCCGCACGTCGGCCTCGGCGGCAGCCAGGTCGTCGGTGACCAGCACGCCCTTGCCCGCGGCGAGCCCGTTGGTCTTGACCACGTAGGGCGGGGTCTGCTGGCGCAGGAATTCCAGCGCGGGTTCCACCGATTCGAAGGCTTCGTAGCGGGCGGTGGGCACCCCGGCCTCGCTGAGCACCTTCTTCATGAACGCCTTGGAGCCCTCCAGGCGGGCACCGTCGGCGCCGGGTCCGAACACCAGGCGACCCGCGGCGCGCAACCGGTCGGCCAGCCCGTCCACCAACGGCGCTTCGGGCCCGATCACGAACAGATCGGCCTCGATCTGTTCCACCGGCGCGTCGGTGACCGTGATCGCCCCGGAGCCGTCCAGGCCCGTGGCGCGCCGCATCGCGGCGTTGCCCGGGGTGACGATCACCTCGGCGTCCCGGGCGAGGACGGATGCGAGCGCGTGCTCCCGGCCGCCCGAGCCGACGACGCACACCCTCACGGCGCAACCTTCATCCACGGCGCCACCTTCATCCACCGCGACACCTTCATCGGACGCCCCTCACGCCACCCGCATGCGAACTTCGGGAGGTTCCGTGCGTCTACGCAACGGAACCTCCCGAAGTTCGACGAGGGGTGGGCCGATTCGAGGTGGGCGGGTTCGCGGTTGGCCGATTCGAGATGGGCGGGTTCGCGGTTGGCCGATTCGAGATGGGCGGGTTCGCGGTTGGCCGAGCCGGGGTGGGCGCCGCCGGGGTGGGCGCCGTCGGCGTGGGATCGGAGGCGTCCGATCATGCGGCGTCGTGGCGGCGCACGTACTGGTCCCGGCCCGGGCCGGTCCCCACGACCGACACCCGGACCCCGATCTGCGCTTCGAGAAAGGCGAGATAGTCGGCCGCGGCCGCCGGGAGATCGCGCGCCTCGGTGACGCCGGACAGGTCGGAGTTCCACCCGGGCAAGGTCTCGTACACGGGTTTTGCGTGATGCAACACGGACTGATGGTAGGGCAGGTGGGTCACCCGTTCGCCGTCGATGTCGTAGGCCACACACACCTTGATCTCGTCGAACGTGTCGAACAGGTCGAGCTTGGTGATCGCCACCTCGCTCAACGAGTTGAGCCGCACCGCGTGACGCATCATGACCGCGTCGAACCAACCCGGCCGGCGACGGCGGCCACTGTTGGTGCCGTACTCGTGGCCGGTCTCGACGATGTAGTCGCCGATCGCCAGGTCGTCGGGGTCGGCCCCCTCGGCGCCGATGCCCCCGATCGCTTCGGCACTGATGGGCAACTCGGTCGGGAACGGACCGGTGCCGACCCGGGTGACGTACGCCTTGGCGATCCCGATGACCCGGTCGATGTAGCGGGGTCCGACCCCGGCACCCGCGCACGCGCCACCCGCCACCGGGTTCGACGAGGTCACGAAGGGGTAGGTGCCGTGGTCCAGATCCAGGAACGTGGCCTGCGCGCCCTCGAAGAGTACGTGCTGACCGGCTTCGAGCGCCTCGTGGACCAGCGTGACCGTGTCGGTGATGTGAGGAGCCAGTCGGGGCGCGCACTCACCCAGGTACTCCTCGGCGATCTCATCGGCGTCGAGGGGGAGCTGGTTGAACACCTTGGCCAGGACCGCGTTCTTCTCCTTGAGCGCCACGTCGAGTTTGGCGCGGAAGATCTTGGGGTCCAGCAGGTCCTGGACCCGCAGTCCCACCCGGGCGGCCTTGTCGGCGTAGGCCGGGCCGATCCCCCGCTTGGTGGTACCCAGCTTCGCCTTGCCCAACCGCCGCTCGGTGAGCCGGTCCAGCTCCTGGTGGTAGGGCAGGATCAGGTGGGCGTTGCCCGACACCGCGAGCCGGTCACAGCTCACGCCACGGGCCTCGAGGGCGTCGATCTCGGCGATCAGCACGCGGGGGTCGACGACGACCCCGTTGCCGAGCACGGGAGTGATGTGGTCGTAGAGGACGCCGCTGGGCACCAGTTGGAGCGCGAAGGTCTCGCCGTCGACCACGAGGGTGTGTCCGGCGTTGTGGCCGCCCTGGTAACGGACGACCAACTGCATCTCCTTGGCGACGAGGTCGGTGATCTTGCCTTTGCCTTCGTCGCCCCAC
>CAYVAS010000017.1:0-12249 GCA_964449375.1 uncultured Iamiaceae bacterium
CAGCCCGACCGTGCTCGCCCGCATCGACGACGACGAACTCGACAGCCTGCTGCGGGGCTACGGCCACACCCCCCACGTCGTCGAAGGCGACGACACAGGAGCGATGCACCAGGCGTTCGCGGCGGCGCTGGACCGTTGCCTCGACGACATCGCCGACATCCAGCGACGCGCCCGCAGCGGCGGGCTGGCCGAGCGACCGCGGTGGCCGATGCTGGTGCTGCGCTCACCCAAGGGATGGACCGGACCGGCCGAGGTGGACGGCCGCCCCGTGGAAGGCTCCTGGCGTTCCCATCAGGTCCCCTTCGCCGACGCCCGCGGCGACGAAGAGCACCGGGCGGTACTGGAGCGGTGGCTGCGCAGCTACCGGCCCGAGGAACTCTTCGACGACGACGGCGCGCCGGTGCCCGCGATCCGCGACCTGCACCCCGGGGGCGACCGCCGCATGAGCGCCAACCCGCACGCCAACGGCGGCCGGCTCCTGCGGGACCTCGCGATGCCCGACTTCCGCGACTACGCGGTGCCCGTGGACGCCCCCGGCACCGGCGCGGTCGAGTCCACCCGCGTGCTCGGGTCGTTCCTGCGAGACGTCATGGCCCAGAACATGGCCACGTTCCGCGTGTTCGCCCCCGACGAGAACAACTCCAACCGCCTGAACGCCGTGCTGGAGGCCACCGACCGGACCTGGAACGCCGACATCGTCGACAGCGACGACGGCCTCGCGCCCGACGGTCGGGTCATGGAGGTGCTCTCGGAACACCTCTGCCAGGGCTGGCTCGAGGGCTACCTGCTCACCGGCCGCCACGGGCTGTTCTCCTGCTATGAGGCGTTCATCCACATCGTCGACTCGATGTTCAACCAGCACGCCAAATGGCTCAAGGTCACCAACGACATCGAGTGGCGCCGGCCCATTCCGTCGCTCAACTACCTGTTGACGTCCCACGTGTGGCGCCAGGACCACAACGGCTTCTCCCACCAGGACCCCGGCTTCATCGACCACGTCGTCAACAAGAAGGCCGAGGTCATCCGCGTCTACCTGCCACCCGACGCCAACACCCTGCTGTCGGTCGCGGACCACTGTCTGCGCAGCCGCCAGTACGTGAACGTGATCGTCGCCGGCAAACAACCCCAGCTCCAGTACCTGGACATCGACGACGCGATCGTGCACTGCACCAAGGGCATCGGGATCTGGGAGTGGGCGAGCACCGACGCCGGTGGCGACCCCGACATCGTGCTCGCCTGCGCCGGTGACGTGCCCACCATGGAGACCCTGGCCGCCGTCGAGCTGTTGGTCGGGTTGTTCCCGGACCTGCGCATCCGGGTCGTCAACGTCGTCGACCTCATGCGCCTCCAGGACGACCGGGCCCACCCCCACGGTCTGTCCGACCGCGACTTCGACGCCCTGTTCACCACCGACCGACCCGTGCTGTTCGCCTACCACGGCTACCCCTGGCTCATCCACCGCCTCACCTACCGGCGCACCAACCACCGGAACCTCCACGTGCGGGGCTACGTCGAGGAGGGCACCACCACCACGCCCTTCGACATGTGCGTGCTCAACCGGATCGACCGATTCAACCTGGCCATCGCCGCGCTCGACCTCGTGCCCCGTTTGCACGACGTGGCCGCCCACGCCCGTGAAGCGCTCAAGAACAAGCTCATCGAGCACACCCAGTACATCAGGACCCACGGCGAAGACCTGCCCGAGATCCTCCACTGGCAATGGACCGGCGTCGACGGGCCCGAGCTGGCCGGCGCCAACGAGCCACTCGACGAGCCGGTGTAGGAACGACCCTCAGGGTCCGTCGACCCGAGGACTACTTCTTGACCAGCGGCACCGACCTGCCTCTGGCAGCATGAGCGGTGCCGATCCGAGGTCCGGGTACGATCCGGTCCCGGTCACGGCCCCACCCCGGCGTCGAGTCCGTCCGTCGTCCAACTCCAGGAGGCCGCCATGGCCCTGATCGAACACGAGTCCGAACAGCGCATGTCGCGGGAACAGGCTGCTGACAAGCTGCGTGAGATCGCCGACGAGCTGTCCCGCCACAACGAGATCTCGTTCCGCAAGAACGGCCAGACGATCATCGTCGAGGTGCCCGACGAGGTGGAGCTCGAAGTCGAGATCAGCGCGGGGGCCGAATCGGAGATCGAGATCGAGATCAGTTGGTGAGGGCCGCCTGAGTCAGGGGTCGAGGACCCCGCGCACGAACTCGGCCCGGGAGGGCTCGATCGACCAGTGCACCCAGCGGCCCCGCTTGTCGCCGGTGATCAGCCCGGCTTCGGCGAGGATCCGGGTGTGGTGGCTGACGGTGGGCTGGGACTTGGCGAGCGGCTCGACCAGGTCACACGAGCAGATCTCACCGGATGCCACGATCAGGCTGAGCAGCTTGAGGCGCACCGGGTCCGCCAGCGCGGCATGGACGGTGGCGAGCTCGGCGGCGGTTGCGTCGTCCAGCGGGGCACTGACGGGTGCCCCACCACAGGTCTTGGCGGACGGCTCGGTCGCGGTCGGCACGGTGGCCACGAAAAATCTCCTCCAAACACATTGACATCTGTCGATGTGTCGTTACGATGATCGCATCGACATCTGTCAATCTATCAGGAGTGCTGCCATGTCCCGCGTGCAACTCGCCCTCGATGTGTCCGACATCGACCAGGCCGTCGCCTTCTACTCCAAGCTGTTCGCCACCCCGGTCCACAAGCGCCGGGACGGCTACGCCAACTTCGTCATCGAAGATCCGCCCCTCAAGCTGGTTCTGATCGAGGCCGAGACCGGTGGTCGACTCAATCATCTGGGCGTCGAAGTCGACACCGCCGACGAGGTGACGGTCGCCGAAGCCCGCCTGGCCGGCGAGGGCATGGCCACCACCGGGGTGGACGACACGACCTGCTGCTACGCGCACAAGACCGAGACCTGGGTCGCCGACCCCGACGGCGCGCCCTGGGAGTGGTATGTCAGGACCGGCGACGCCGACCAGATGCGCCCCACGGACCGCAGCGGTGGCACCACCGGGAAGTGCTGCACGCCCGGGACGGCCACTGCGCCCGTGGCGACCGGCGCTGGTGCCGGCGCCGCCACCGAGGCCTGCTGCTGACCGGCGCCGCGCCGGCTGGCGTCCCAGCGCCTCAGTCGGCCAGTCGCCGGGAAACACCGACGATGGTCGCCGCCAACACGGTGGCCCCCAGGATCCGGCGCCACGGGTTCACACCGCGCGCGAGCTCGTCGACCGCCCAGATCACCAACGCGGCCGTGCCGGTGACCTCGACGGCGGTTCCCGCCGAACCCCGGGGCCGGGCGACGAGTCGCACCGCCACGGTGAGCATCCACACGCTGAGTGACCAGTTGGGGACCTGGCCGACGGTGATGCCACCGTGCACCCGATCCCGGAACAGCCAATCGGCCAGGCGTCTGGCACCGGCTCGGGTGGAGGCCATCGGATGAGTCTGGCATGAGGCCCGCCGGCCCGCCCTGATCCGGTCGGCGCGGCCGGATCAGGGCGCGCCGGGCCTGGTGCGAGTGGGCGAACGATCGGCCAAGCTGGAGGGTATGGACAACGTGACCACGACCTCGCCCGCCGCCGTCGTCCGCAGGATGCTGACGATCACCGCAGATCCGGTGGTGACCATCACCTCGCCGCTGGACCGTCGCCAGACCGGCGACGACAAGGACCGGATCCGCCTGCGCAACCTGGTCGCCGAGGCCCGCGACCGGTTGCGTGACGCCGACGCCAACGCCGAGGGCGCCAAGATCCTCGAACGGCTCGAAGGGGCCCTGGCCGGCGTCGACCTCACCGGCGCCGAGGGCGTGTTCGCCATGGCCACCGCCGACACCTCCGAGGCCCACGCGTTGCCCTTCCCGGTGCGCGAAGACGTGGTGGTCGCCTCCACCCCGGCGACCCGGTCGCTCGTCCAGGGTCTGCGCCGCAGCCCGCGCTACCGGGTGCTGGTGCTCTCGGACCGGGCCACCCTCTATGAGGCCACCCGGGACCACCTCGCCGAGGTCGACGAGCACGGCTTTCCCCTGTCCGCCGAGATCCAGCCTCGGGACCGGCGCGCGGTGGCGGGTCGCTTCGCTCTCGCCCCCAGCGGCGACGACAAGGACCAGTGGCGGAAGTTCTACCGCGAGGTCGACGCCGCCCTCACCGAGGTGAGCCGCGACGACGTGGTGCCCATCGTGCTGGCCGGGGTCAAGAGCTCCACGGTGCTGTTCACCGAGGTGTCCAACCACACCGACCACATCGTGGGCCAACTGGACGGCTCCCACGACGACGTCAACATCCGTGAGTTGTCGACCGCGGCCTGGGAGTTGATGCGTGCACGCCTGGAGGAACGGCGCGCCCAGGCCAAGGAGGACCTGGTGAATACGATGCACGCCGGCAACGCGGTCACCGGCCTCGACGAGGTCTGGCGCTTCGCCCGGGAGGGCCGCGGGCGTCTGCTGGTGGTCGAGGAGGACTACCGCGCCGAACCGTCCGTGGAGGAGACCGGCATTCTCACCCCGGTGAGTCTGGCCGGTTCCACCGACGGCGAGGTCATGGAGGACCCCGTCGACGAGCTCATCGAACACGTGGTGCGCGCCGGAGGCAAGGTCGAGTTCCTGGCGTCCAACGCGCTCGCCGAGTTCGGCCGGGTCGGGCTGATGCTGCGCTGAGGGGCGCGGGGCCTCCTCGGGCCGCGAGGCACCCGGAAGCTGTTTAGACTCCGGGTGACAGAAAAACCGGACCGTGGGCCGCTGGGGCCCGTTCGGCCGGCACCGTCGACCCGACCCGCCCAGGAGGCGCACCCCATGGCACTCGTTCCCGACAACACGTTGATCACCGCGACGCCCGAAGAGGGGCGCGAGTTGGCCATCATGCTCGCCCGCAAGACGATCGGGGCGATCCAGGCCGACGCCGACGTGCGCGCCGGGCTGCGCCCGATGTACGCGAACGACCCCGATTCGCTGACCGCGGCCGGTCACGTCGTGGCGATCGAGTTCGCCACGGTGGCCGCGGCCAACAACTACTGGCGCGACTGACCCGACGCCCGACCTGTTCAGTCGGTCGATCCGGACCCGTCGTCCTCGTCGACGGCGGAGTCGTCGTCGAAGGCGGCCGGGTCGACGTCGTCCAGGAAGTCGCGGAACTCCGCCACGGCTTCGTCGATCGCTTCTTCGTCGGGCGACTCGGCGACCAGCGCCGCGGCCTCGGCCAGCACCTCGTCGCTGACCAGCAGCGGCGCACCCACCCGCACCGCAAGGGCGATCGCGTCCGAGGGTCGGGTGTCCAGCCGGTGGGAGCCGCCGGGTCCTCGCAGCGAGATCGCCGCGTGGAAGGACCCGTCGGAGTCCTGGGCGGTCACCTCGACCGCGTCGACGTGTCCGGCGAGTTCTTCGACCAGCGACGCCATCACGTCGTGGGCGAGGGGCCGGGGAGGGGACTGACCCGAAAGGGCGACCGCGATCGAGGCGGCCTCGGTGCCGCCCACGAAGATCGGCAGCAACCGGTGGGGCTCGTCCTGCTCCCGCAGGAGCAGCACCGGCGCGCCCGAGGAGGCTTCGACGTGGACTCCGATGAGATCGACCAACTTCATGATGTCCACCATGCTAGCGGCCAGCAGATGAAACCTGACACGCCCATTGTCAACTTTGCCACAGTGGTCCGGCTTCCGGTCGGCCACGGAGCCGAGAAGGTCTAGGTCGCGAACTCCTGGAAGGCCTCGAAGGCGCGGGGCGCGTGCACCGTGCCGGGCCTAGCTGTGGGACGGTGCCGGCGCGGCGTCGGCGATCTCGAAGGCCAGCTGATCCGCGTAGCACCACCACCAGTCCTCGCCCGGCTCGAAGGACCGCACCAGGGGGTGGTCGTCGTTGGCGTGCCAGTGGGCGGTGGCGTGGCGGCCCGGGGAGGAGTCACAGCACCCCACGTGCCCGCAGCGCATGCACAGGCGCAGATGCACCCAGCGCTGACCGATCCGCAGACATTCTTCGCAGCCGTCCGCCGAGGGGGTGACCTCGGCGACGGTGTCGAGGTGGGTACACATCTCAGCCATGGAAGAGGCCTCCGGGGGGTCGTTCCAGCGCGGACCGGTCCCACTCGGCGGTGGTGGCCGCAGCCAGATAGGTGGACTCGAGGAACTCCAGCAGCGCACGGTCCGGGTCCGCCGCGGTGCGCACCGCCTCATAGGGCAGGACGAACTCGCCCAGGTCGTCGTCCCAGCGGGCCTGGGTGGGACCGACCCGGGCGCTGCGGTAGCCCGGTGGTTCGGGGTAGGCGTAGGCGTAGAAGATGCCCTCCTCACCCGGCGGGCCCGGCCAGTAGCCACACGAGCTGACCTCGTGGGAATAGGCCTCCCACATGACATGGGGACCGCAGTTGGGCGCGCCGCCGGGGTGGGGCGGTGCGGTGCGCCCCGAGAACCGGGTGTAGGCCAGGTCGATCGCACCCCAGAAGAAGTGGACCGGGCTGGCCTTGCCGACGAAGGAGGTGGCGAACCCCTCGAGCACCCGGGTCATCTCCACCAGCGCCAACCAGAACCGGTGGACCGCGTCGGGGTCGTAGCGGGTGTGGACCTTGTCGTCGGTGAAGGGGATCGCCCCGGCGATCTCCACGGGCATGTCCCAGATCTCGGTGCCCACGCCCAGATTGTCGAGCATGCCCATGACCTCGGCGTAGAAGTCGGCAACGGGGCGGTCGACCAGAGCCAGGGACCGGGTTGCGCCGGTCACGGTGGCGATGTCCAGGCGGTGATCGACGAAGTCGAAGTCGATCTGAAACGGATCCCCGGTCGGGTGGGGCATCAGCGAGGTGGTCAGCCCGCGGGCGGTCACGTACAGCGTGGTGTTCCACCAGTGGTTGCGCAGCGGCTCGTTGGCCATCCGAACCTTGCCCACCACCTGGGTGAACCGGTGCAGCGTGTCGCGAGTGTCCAGCCATTCGGCCACCGGGATGGCGGGCCAGCGGGTCGATCCGGTCGACGTCATCGGCTCCTCCGTCGTCGGCGGCCAGCCTCGCGCGGATCTCGCGACGATGCTCGGGTACTGCCGCGCCTTGGGCTTCCTCGGGCTGGGTCCGCACAAACCGACCCGCCCAGGTCCGGGTCGCCGAGGCCGGCCGCACCCGTGCCCGCGGGCGCGTTACGTCGTATTCCTTGACAGGAATATGACGCCGGGTCTACCGTGCCCACCATGACCGGCGCCGCCACCCTCGACCCGCGGGTCTTCGCCGCCTTCGGCGAACCCACCCGCCTGCGGATCGTCGAGCTGCTGCGGTCCGGACCCCACTCGGTCGGCGCGATCGCCGAGCGTCTGGGGATCCGCCAACCCCAGGTGTCCAAGCACCTGCGGGTCCTGGACGACTCGGCCATCGTCGAGGCCGAGGTCCGGCACCGTCACCGCATCTACCGGCTGCGCCAGGAACGCTTCGCGGCGGTCGCCGAATGGGTCGACTCCTTCGAGGCGCTCTGGGAGACCCGCCTGGATGCGCTCGGTGACCTGCTGGACCGTCTCGACACCGACGCCGACACCGACGCCGACGCCGGCACCGGTGTCGTTCCCGCCGCCGACCCCGACCTCTGACCCCCACCCGAGAGGACATCCCATGGCGTTGTTGAAGCGAACCAAGCAACTCAACTTCGAACGCACCTACCGAGCTCCCCAGGCCCGGGTCTGGCAGGCCTGGACCGACCCGGACCTGCTGCGGCAGTGGTGGGGCCCGGAGCACACCGTGATCACCGACTGTGAGCTCGACCTGCGCATCGACGGTCGGCTCTACCTGGTCATGGAGGCCGACGAAGGCATGGGCAAGTACCAGGGCACCCGTTGGCCCATGGAAGGCACCTTCACCACGATCGAACCCCAGACGCGCCTGGCCTATGACGCCCGGTCCTGGACCGAAGGCAAAGAAGACACCGCCACGATCGAGCACACCAACGACGTCGCCCTGTCCGGTGACGGCGCCTCCACCACCGTGCGACTGACCATCGACATCACCCGGATCGGCTCCAAGGCCAAGATGGCCGCGTTCGGCATGAAGTGGGGCTACAAGGCCCAACTCGACGCGCTGGGCACGCTGGTGGAGTCCTCCTGACGCCAGGCCTGGAGCAACCGGTCAGGCCGGCACGGGGCCGAGCAGACGCCGGACCTTGGCGTCCCACCGCGTCAAGGCGGCCAGGTCGACCGTGCGCGGGTAGGTCTTGCCCATCGGGCGCAGCAGTGCGCCACGGGCCAGACGCGGCACCATGATCTTGGCGAGCTTCGGGTTGGTGGCCAGCGCCCAGAGGTTCGCGGGCAACGTCGACAGGGCCGGTTGGGCCCAGCGTTGGTCGAGCATCTGCTTGGTGGATGCCGCGTCGACCATGCCCGCCCGCACCATACGGGCGACCCCCTCGGTGCCGAGCTCGGTGCTCATACGACGAAAGGCGTCGAGCGCGGCGAAATGGCCGCCGAAGCGTTCCTGGAAGCGGTGCTGGTAGCGCCACACCACGTCCTCGGCGCCGCAGTCGGCGGCATCCGCGGCGGCGTCGACGAGCATCCGTCCGGCGATCAGGCCGGTGCCGATCCCCGAGGCGTGCGCCGGGAAGACCTGGCAGGCGGCGTCACCCACCAGGGCCAGACCGGGTGCGGTGAAGCGGGCGTAGGGGCGACGCAGCGGGATCACGCCGGTCCCGACCGAGACGACCTCGCCGAGCCAGCGGTGGGTGGACCGCAGTTCGGCGAGGAGTTTCGGGCCGGTGCCGTAGCGGCCGTTCGCGACACAGCCGACGAGCGCTGCGACCCGGGTGCAGTCCTCGCTCACCCGCACCGCGCAGGTGGACCATCCCCCGGCGTGGCCCAGCACCGACACCGTGTCACCCGGTACCGCGCCGTGCTCGGCGAGGAAGCGCTTGGCGCCGTCGGGGTCCTGCACCGTGAGGACCGCGTCAGAGGCCGAGCACAACTCGGGCCCACGGACCGGCGGGCACCAGCGGGACAGCGCCGGGGCGTGACGGCGCAGCACGCCGGTGTGGCCGGCAGCGTCGACGAAGAGGTCGGCCTCGAACCGGGCCGTCGCTGCCCCGTTGCCTCGCTGCTCCGCGCCGGCCATGCCCACCGAGACGGCCCGCAGCCGGCCCCGAGGATCGACGTCGACGTCGATCGCGCCGATCCGGTCGATGATCTGCGCGCCGGCCTCGGCGGCGATGGCCCGCAGCGACGCGCCGAGTGTGCCCATGTCGGCGCGCACGGTGGGTGAGTCGCGGTAGCGGCAACCGAGGGTACCGTCGGGGCCGAACATGTGGGTGGTGCCCGCGCCGGGCGAGATCTCGTCGGCCACCGGAGGTGGCGCTCCGGCTTCGGCGAACTGCCAGGCGACGACCCCGTTGTGCCACTGTGCGCCGGCCTCCTCGGCGCGACGACGGTCGAGCAGCGCGACGCTGCGGCCACGTCGGGCGAACTGTCCAGCGACGTGCGCGCCGGCGGGACCGGCACCGAACACCACCACGTCGAAGCGCTGCGTGGTCACCCCGGTCAAGGTAGCCGGGCGTCCACCCGCCGGGAGCGGTCGGCCCGACGCGAGCGACGGCGGCCTGAAATCCCCGGTACTCTCGCCGCCAGGGGCCTGACCATCCGGGTTGGATCGCCCGCCGGCGGGTAGTCACCGGTCACCGACGATCCTGCTCCGCCGAATCCGGACCGAGACGAGGAGCCCTGATGCGTGCCTACCAACTGACCGCTCCCCGCACCGCGGAGATCCGCGAGGTCCCCGACCCCGAGCCGCGCCCCGGTGAGGTGCTGGTGAAGGTCGCCGGTGCCGGCGTGTGCCACTCGGACCTGCACCTCTTGCACATCGCCGAAGACCTGTTGCCCACCCCCATGACCTTCGGCCACGAGGTCGCCGGAACCGTCGCCGCGACCGGCGACGGGGTCACCGGCTGGGAAGAGGGCACTCCGGTGCTGGTGTACCTGGCCTGGGGCTGTGGCCGCTGCCGGAACTGCGCGGTGGGCGCGGAGAACTACTGCCAGGCCCACCCGCGGGGGATCCCGCCGGGTCCCGGGCTCGGCGTCGACGGCGGCATGGCCGACTACCTGTCGGTGCCGATGCGCCACGTGGTGCCCCTGGGCGGGCTCGACCCGGTCGACGCGGCGCCCCTGACCGACGCCGCGCTCACGCCGTACCACGCGATCTCACTGTCCCGGGACCGTCTGACCCCCTCGTCGGTGGTGGTCGTGATCGGGGTCGGCGGGCTCGGCCACATGGCGCTGCAGATCCTCCGGGCGACCACCGGCGCGACCATCGTGGCCGTCGACACCGATGCCCACCGGCTGCAGCTCGCCGGCAACCTGGGTGCCCGCCACATGGTCACCTCCGACGCCCAGACCCCCGAGGAGATCATGCGGATCACCGGCGGGGTCGGCGCGGACGTGGTGCTCGACTTCGTGGGCGTGGACGCCACCCTGGCCGCATCGATGGCCGCGATCGGCAACGGTGGCCAGATCACCGCGGTGGGCCTGGGCGACGGGCTGTTGCCGTTCCGTTCCGAACCGCTGCCCATGCAACTGCCCTGGGGAACCAGGATCGCCCGTCCCTACGGCGGCACCCGAGCGGACCTGCAGGAGGTGGTGGCTCTCGCCCAGCGGGGCGACATCGAGGTCCACGTGGAGCGCTTCGCACTGGACGACGCCGCGCAGGCGTTCGCCAAACTGGAACGGGGCGACATCGCCGGACGCGCCGTGCTCGTGCCCTGATCAGGGTCCGACGGTGACCTCGCCCGCCACGGAGGAGGTGTGGGTGCGCTCCCGAAGGACCGCGGCTGGTTCAGGAGCCGCCGATGGATTCGGCCAGGCCGACCAGCACGCCCTCGGGCCCGCGCACGTAACAGAGCCGGAAGGCGTCCTCGTAGCGGACCACCTCGGGTCCGACCATGCGCGCGCCGTGAGCGTCGAGGCGTTCCAGGGTGGCGTCCAGGTCGTCCACGTTGAACATCACCCGCTGGTAGCCCAGCGCGTTGACCGGAGCGGACCGGTGGTCGGCGACCACCGGTGGGTCCTCGAAACGCGACAACTCGAGGCGGCCGTGGCCGTCGTCGGTGACCAACATGGCGATCTCGACGCGCTGGTCGCCCAGGCCGGTGACGCGCCCGGCCCAGGCACCCTCGATCATCATGCGGCCTTCGACCTGCATGTCGAGCTCGGTGAAGAATGCGATCGCCGTGTCGAGGTCCTCCACGACGATGCCGACGTTGTCGAGGCGGGAACTCATCAGGTGCCCTTTCGGGTCGGGTCAGGGTGCATGCGCGGAGCTGACCATCCAGGAGATGCCGAAACGGTCGACGCCCGCGCCGAAGCTCGACGCCCAGAACGTGGCGCCGAGGGGCATCTGCACCTCGCCACCTTCGGCGAGCTGCTCGAAGACCCGCTTGGTGGTCGCGTCGTCGGGCGCGGTGTAGGACACCGCCAGGCCGACCTTGAGGCCGTCGTCGCCGGTCGGGTCGTCGGACCCGAACAACCAGCCGTCCTCGCCGAGGTCGATCGCGGCGTGCATCACGTGGTGGGGCTCGGCGCCGGGCATCGGCTCGGCGCCCTCGGGCAGGTCGGCGTGGGTCATGATCTCCAACGTGCCGCCCAGCACCTCGTGGTAGCGGGTGAACGCCTCGCGGCATTTGCCGCTGAAGAACAGGTACGGGTCGATGCTCATGGGAATCTCCTCGGTGGGGGTGTGGATGGTGGGCCACCGGGACTGACGGAACCGGACCGGTGTTCTCATCGGCCCCTTCGGCCCGGACCGCTGCTGCCGGCGGGGCCGGGGAGCGGATCAGGGGACGACGACGGTGAAGACCGGGAACTCGCAATTCAAGCAGCTCGTCGAACACCTCAGCTCAGGGCACGATGACTGGTCTGTCGACCGTCAGCCAGGTGCAGAGCGGACCGCAACGTCAACGATCCGGATTCGTGACCGAAGGCGGCGGTGATGTCGGTGCACATGGTGCCCCCCCGGGTGCTGCGGTGGATGTGAGTCGAGTCGCGGGACTCGTTCAGCATCGCAGCTCGAGTGATTCGGGTTCCTCGCCGAGGTCGGCGCGTTCACTGCCCGGGCCCAGCTCGAGGGTCTCGCCCTGGAAGTCCGAATCGGCGAACAGGGTCACGGTCGCCGCGGGGCCCACGCGGATGCTCTCGGCCTCGTCGTCCCAGTCCTCGTCGGTGCCGGGCAGCGCATCCAGGTCGGCGTAACGACCGGGCTGGGTGAGACGGAAGTGCTCGTCGCTCTCGTCGAAGTTCTCCTCTTCGAACAGGTGCACCCA
>CAYVAS010000017.1:12349-15247 GCA_964449375.1 uncultured Iamiaceae bacterium
AACTCCATGGTGATCCGTGCCGCCGAACCCGTGGTGGTCGACACCGGCTGTCCGGTGCACCGCGACCAGTACCTGGAGGACCTGTTCTCCCTGGTCGACCCCGACGACGTGCGTTGGGTGTTCATCAGCCACGACGACGTGGACCACTACGGCAACGCCGAGGCGGTCATGGCCGCCTGCCCGAACGCCACGCTGATCGCATCGTGGTTCCTGTGCGAACGCCTCAGCGCCGAAGGCTTCGGCGTCCCGCCGACGAGGTGGCGGTGGCTGGGCGACGGCGACAGCTTCGACGCCGGTGACCGCACCCTGCAGCTCGTCCGTCCACCGCTGTACGACTCGCCGACCACCCGCGGCGTGTTCGACCCGGTCACCGGGGTCTACTGGGCCTCGGACTGTTACGCGACCCCGGTGGAGCGGGGCACCGCGTTCGTGGCCGACCTGGACCCCGACGCCTGGCGCGAGGGCTTTACGGCGTTCAACCTGTGGAACAGCCCGTGGGTGTCGCTGGTCGACGAAGACGCCTTCGGGGTCGAGTGCCGACGGGTCGAACAGCTCCGCCCCTCGGCGATCGCGGGCTGTCACGGCCCGACCATCGAAGCCTCCCAGGTCCAGCAGGCCTTCGACATGCTGCGCCGCCTGCCGACCGCGCAGGTGCCGCCCCAGCCGGGCCAGCCGGTGCTCGACCAGATCGTCGCCGCCATGGCCGCTTCGCCTCCGGCGGTGACCGCCTGACCGGACGCGCCTGACCAGGCGCACCTGCCCGGTCCGATCAGACCGGTCCAAACAGGCCGGGCCCGGTGCAGCTTGGGTCCTGCTGCCAACTATTCTCGCGACGAGCGCTCCACCGGCCACCGCGGCGGCTGGAGTGACCGAGGAGCGATGGCATCCACAGTTCCAGCAACGGGACCGTCCCGCTGATGAGCGTCGCCGTCGTCCTGCTGGTCATCGGCGTCACGATCGTGCTCAACGCCCTGTACGTGGCCGCCGAGTTCGCGACCGTGGGCGCGCGCCGCGCCCGGGTCCAGGACGCCGCCGAACGCGGCAGTCGCCCCGCCGGGGCGCTGCTCACGATCATGTCGGACCAGGCGAAGGTCGACGCCTACGTGGCGGCCTGCCAGATCGGCATCACCCTGACCAGCCTGATCGCCGGCGCCTACGGCCAGGCCCAACTCACCCCGCTGCTCGCGGACGTCCTCGGCCCGATCGGCGGACGGGGCGCCGCCGTGGTGGTGGTGCTCGTCGGCATCACCGCAGTCCAGGTCGTCTTCGGCGAACTGCTGCCCAAGACCGCCGCGCTGCGCCACCCCGAGCGCCTGGCGATGGCCACGTTGGTGCCGATGCGTCTCAGCCAGGCCGTCTTCCGTCCCCTGGTCGCGTTGTTCAACGGTTCGGCCTTCGGGCTGATGCGCCTTCTGGGGCTGCGGGTGGACCACACCGAGGCCCACGTGCACTCGCCCGAGGAGCTGGCCGGGCTCTACCGGGCCAGCGCGGCCGGCGGGCTGATCGACCCGTCCGAGCGCGACATGCTCGCCGGGATCCTGGACGTCACCGACCGGACCATCCGCGAGATCATGACCCCGCGCAACCGGCTGGTCACCACGCCCGCCGACGCCACCGTCGCCGAGGCCCTCGCGCGGCTGGCCCTCGGGCCCCACACCCGGTTTCCGGTGCTCGAAGCCGACGACGTGATCGGCACCGCGCACCTGCGTGACCTGCACCTGCAAGCCCGGAGCGACCCGGGGGCCGAAGTGCGCAGCGTGACCCGACCCGTGGCGGTGATCGGCGACCGGTCCACGGTGCCCACCTTGTGGCGCACCCTGCGGGACGAGGGGCGCCACAGCGCGTTGGTGATCAACGAGTACGGCGACTTCGTCGGGTTCGTCACCCTCGAGGACGCCATCGAGGAGATCTTCGGCGAGGTCCACGACGAGTTCGACCTCGAAGACGAACCGATCACCGTGCGCGACGGGCGGGTCTCGGTGCGCGGCGACGTGCTGTTGAGCCAGCTCACCGACCGGTTCGGAGTGCGGTTCGACACCGAGGGGATCGACACCGTGGGTGGGCTGGTGTGGCACCTGATCGGGCGAACCCCGGCGATCGGCGACCACGTCTCGGCGTCACCGGACGTCCCCGAATTGCGGGTCGACGCCATGCTGCGCCGCAGCGTCATGCGGGTCAGCTTCCCGGCGCCTCCCGGAACCGCCGACGACGCATCGGATGACCCGCAGGACCGGGCCGGGGAGGACCGGGCGTGATCGACCAGATCCTCGTGCCGGTCACGGTGATCGTCGCCCTGGTGGCGGTCAACGGCGTGTTCGTCGCAGCCGAGTTCTCGCTGGTCGCCTCCCGGGCGCCGCGCCTGGCGACCCTGGCCGAGGGCGGCAGCCGGGGGGCGCGCTGGCTGGTCGACCTGATCGAGCGGCCCATGGGCAAGGACGCCTACATCGCGGTCGCCCAGCTCGGCATCACCCTGGCCAGCGTGGGACTGGGCATGTACGGCGAGCCGGTGGTCGCCTCGTGGCTGACCGGTCCGTTCCAGGACTGGGGCCTGTCCAGCGCCGCGGCCCACACCGTGGCGTTCGTCGTGGCCCTCAGCGGCATCACCTACCTGCACGTGGTGCTGGGCGAGATGGTCCCCAAGGCCCTGGCCCTACAGGCTCCCGAACAGGTGAGCGTGTCGGTGAACCCGGTGATGCGGGCCTTCGCGGTGATCTTCCGCCCGATGGTGGCGGTGCTCAACGCCACCGCCTTCGGGCTGATGCGGCTGCTGCGCATCCCCGACCCGGACCAGCGCACCGCGCTCTACACCAGCGCCGAGCTGGCGATCGTCACCGACGAGGCGGCCCAGGGCGGCGCGCTCGGGCCCCTGCAGCGGGACCTGATCCACAACGTGTTCGA
>CAYVAS010000017.1:15347-17928 GCA_964449375.1 uncultured Iamiaceae bacterium
CCGGCCGCGGCGTCCGCCGAGGTGGTGCTGGAACGGATCCGCCGCAAGCGCACCCATGCGTGTCTGGTGGTCGACGAGGCGGGCACCACCCTGGGCCTGGTGACCCTCGACGACGTCATCGCGCAGATCATGGAGGACGAGGTCCTGGAACACGAGGTCGCCGCGGCCCGACAGACGCTCCGTGACGCCCGTGAGGAGGCCTCCTCCCCCCGGGAGCGATGACCGTCACCAGCACCGGGCACGGTCGTCGGGCTGTGCCGGAAGTCCCAGGTCGGACCCTTTCGGCGGCATCGCCGGATGCGATAGTTTTGTCTGTGGAGGATCGGAAATTCCGGTTACTCCGGGAGCTGTGAGATGTCCCGACGGACCGCCACCGCCAACCTCACCGGATCACTGGTCCTGGTCGCGGCGTTGCTCCTGGCTGCATGTGGCACCTCCGGTGACCAGGAGTCCGCCCCGACCACCTCGGTGGCGGCCACCGCCGAGGGACCGGGCGAGTTCTCCGGCTATGTGCGCTCACCGGCGGTCGAGGTCGCCCAGGTGTCCCTCCCCGAGGCGGGTGGCACCGAGGTCGACATGGTCGCCGACGAGGACGGGTTGCTCATCGTGTTCTTCGGGTTTGCGAGCTGCCCCGACATCTGCCCGATGACCCTCAACATCCTGCGCACCGCGGTGGGCAACCAGACCCCTGAGGATCAGGAGCGGGTCCAGGTGGCCATGGTCACGATCGACCCGACCGTGGACACCGCCGAGGCGATGGACCGCTACGTCGCCCAGTACTTCGACGACGGGCTCGCACTGCGGACCGACGACCTGAGCCGGCTCCGGGCCGCCACCGACGCCTTCGGGGCCGACTACCGGATCCGCATGAACGAGGAGGGCAAGCGCGAGGTGGCCCACAGCGACGACCTCTACGTCGTCGACGACACCGGCACGGTGGTGCTGATCTGGCCCTTCGGGGTGTCGCCCGAGGCGATCACCGCGGACCTCACCCGGCTGCTCGACGGCGAGCGGCCCGAACCGGCAGGCTGAGCGATGTCCCACGTACCCACACCCCGAACCCACTGGCCCCGCGTGGCCGGGATCGTCGCCGCGCTGGTGCTGGTGGTGGCCGCGGTCGGTTGCGGCAGCGACGACTCGGCGACCGCCGATCCGGAACCCGCCGGGGAGCTCACCGTCACCGAGGTGTGGGCCCGGCCCGGCATCGCCGGCGGCAACACCGGGATCTACCTGACCATCGAAGGCGGCGAGACCGACGATCGCCTGGTCGGGGTGACCACCGATCCCGACTTCGCCGAAAGCGTCGAGATCCACGAGACCGTCACCGTCGACGACGCCGGTGACATGACCGACGACACCGGCGACGGCCACGACATGACCGACGACACCGGCGACGGCCACGACATGACCGACGACGCGGCCCACGACGACCAGGGCGACGACGTGGACCACGGTGACCACGGCGCCACTCCCATGCGGACGATGCGACCCGTCGAGGCGGTCGAGGTGCCCGCCGGCGCCACGGTCGCGCTGGAGCCCGGCGGTCTCCACGTCATGGTCATGGGCCTGACCGACGAGCTCGCCCCCGGCGACACCTTCGCCGTCACCCTGCATTTCGAGAACGCCGGTGAGCTGCACACCACCGCCACGGTGGCGGAGGCCTGAGGATGCGTCCCCGGCGTGTTCCCACGCCGCTCCGGCGACGCGTCGTGGCGCCCCTGCTGGTCGCCGGACTGGTCTTCGGCGGGGCGCTTGTGGGTTGCTCGGAGAGCTCGACCCCCGAATCGGCGCCGACCAGCACCGCGCCCGCCGCCCCCGCCCGGGAGGCGGTCGTCCACGACTTCGTGATCCCCGAGGGCACCGCCGCCCTGATCGCTTCGGGCGGCACTCCCGATGTGATCCCGGCGCGGCTCGACGTGCACGTCGGCGACAGCATCCGGGTCCGCAACGACGACACCGAAGTCGCCCGGCTCGGCATCTTCGACGTCGGCCCCGGCGAGACGATGTCCATGAACTTCACCGAGGAACGGGTGCTCAGCGGCGTGCTGTTCGCCAAGGATCCCGGTGGCTGTGGCAGCCCACCGGCCGCGGACGAGACCTTCATCATCAACGTCCGGCCCTGACCCGGGCCCGCGACGCGTCCCTCAGCGGACCAACGCCGCCGCGTCCTCGACGATCTGGGTCGTCGTGGCCGCCGCGCCACGGGCCTGGAACATCGCCGCCCGAGTGCCCAGCGCACGTCGGACCGCGTCGGTGCTGGCCACCACCAGATCCGCGACGGTGGGCCAGTGGCCGTGGCCGGTGCGTTCGAGCAGGTCCACGTAGAAGCCCAGCAGCCGGGCCGCCCGCTCGGGGGCGCCGCGGTCCAGCGCGCCCGCGGCCGCCACAGGCAGCGCGGTGCGCAACGCGAACACGTCGACGTGACCGACCGAGGCCTCCAGAGCCTGCACCGCGTGGTCGAGCGCCTCGTCGTGCAGTTCCGCGGCCCAGGTGACCATCGCGGCCACCGCGTGCGACTGGGCCACCCCGACCGGATCGGTGCCGGCCCGGGCGCGGCGCAGCGACTGTTCGGACCATCGCA
>CAYVAS010000017.1:18028-45106 GCA_964449375.1 uncultured Iamiaceae bacterium
CCGACCGGATCGGTGCCGGCCCGGGCGCGGCGCAGCGACTGTTCGGACCATCGCAGCGCGGCGTCCAGGTCGCCCCGGTGGACGCTCACCACCGCTTCGAAGCGCAGCGCCTGGGCCAGCGCGAAGTCGTCGCCCAGGTGCTCGGCAGCGGCGCGCTGGGCGCGGTAGTGGTCCGCCGCGGCCTCCAGGTCACCGGCGTACAACGCGGCGTTACCCGTCAGGTGCGACAGCAGCAGAAACGGCTTGGTCGGTGACGACGGATCGGGGGCGAGCAACGCCAGGGCGGATTCGAGTTCGGCCTGCGCGGTCGCATAGCGCTGCTCGACGAACGCCGCGCAGCCGGTCACCGCGGGTCGGATCAGGTCGAAGCCGGGCGCGTCCACGAGCACGCCCAACTCGGCAAGGATGGCCTCGACGCCGCGCAGATCACCCTGGTACCAGCTCAGAAAGCCCATCTGGGCCAGCACCATCGCCCGGACCAGCGGGGGAGCGTCAGCCTCGGCATCGAGCGCGGCGGCCATCAGCCGTCGGGCCTCGCCGATCTGGCCGCGCTCGATCGCGAAGCTGCCCAGCAGCGACGCCAGATACAGGGTGCGGTCGTCGCCGCTGCCGATCAGCCCCTCGGCCACGGTGAGCACCTCGTCACCGAGATCGTCCAGGTCCAACGGTGCGGTCTCGCCCGAGGCGCTCGCCTGGAGCGCGGCGAAGGTCGCGTCGACCAACCGCGAACGGGCCGCGGCCAGCTCGTCGGGGTCGACCCGTTCGGCCACCGAGCGGCGCACCCCGTCGAGCAGCCGGAAGCGCGGCTCGTGCCCGGGCACCCGGGAGACCAGCGAACGGTCCACCAGATCGACCAGCACGTCGCCGATCGTCGCCGCATCCAGCGGTGCGGACGCCCACAGCGTGGTCACGGTCCGCGCCGAGAAGGGCGCCGCGTGGGTGAGCAGGCGGGTCAGCAACGCCCAGTGGGACTCGTCGAGCAGGTCCAGACTCCAGCTCACCGCGGCATCCAGCGAGCGATGCCGGCCCGGGCGGTCCCGGGACTCCCAGGTCAACTCGATCCCCGCATCGATGAGCCGGGTCAGTTCGTCGGTGCCCAGCACCGCCAGCCGGGGCGCGGCCAGCTCCAGGGCCAGGGGGAGCCGATCGAGACGTTCGGCGATCCCCGACAACCGATGGTCGGCCCGTGCGGGGTCGACCTCGGAGTGCGGACCTGAGGCCCCGGTGAGGATCGTGACCGCCGAGGCGGTGTTCAGCGGCTCCAGGCGGTGCACGTGCTCGGCGCGCAGCCGCAACGGGGCCTGCGAGGTCGCCAGCACCCGCAGACACGGCGCCGCGAGCAGCGCGGCGAGGTCCCGGGCGACCGCCTCGAGGGCCACCTCGCAGGTGTCGACCACCAGCAGCACCGGCTGATCGCCCAGGGCGTCCACAACGTTCTCGGCCAGGGGAACGAGTGGATGGTCGACCACCCGAAGGCGGGCCGCGAAACTGCGCAACACGTCCTGGTCGGCCGCATCGGTCAGATCGACGGTGTGCACCCCACCGGGGTGGTCGGCAGCCAGGCGGTCGGCCACGTGCGCGGCGAGCGTCGACTTGCCCGCGCCCGAAGGTCCGGTGATCGTGACGAGCTGGTGGGTGGCCAACCGCGCGGCGACCGCTTCCAGGTCTCGATCGCGGCCCACCATGGGCACCAGCGCCTTGCGGGTACCCATCGGCCGGGCCGTGCCCGGACCGCGGCGGCGCCCCCGGAACTGCAGGTTCGGGTCCTGGGTCAGGATCGCGTTCTCCAACAGCCGCAGCTCCCGCCCCACGTCGAGCCCCTTGTCCTCGCGCAGCTTGGCACGCACCTCGGCCAACACCGTCAGGGCCCGGTCCTGGTCACCCTTGCGGTAGCAGGCCAGGGCGAGCTGGCCGATGAGCCGTTCGCGGTAGGGGAACTCCTCGGCGGCTTCGCGGAGCTGATCCAGGTCGGTGACCGCGGGTTCCCGGTCCATCTCCAGCCCGAAGCGCGACTCGAACGCGGCGCCCCGCTGGTCCTGGACCCGGCTCACCACCGGAATCGCCCACGGTTCGGTGGCCAGATCGCCGAACAGCGGCTGGGCCGACAACGCCAGGGCCTCGTCCAACAACCCGATCGCGGCTTCGGCGTCGTCCTGTCGGGCGGCGGTGCGCGCTCGGGCGATCGACGATTCGAAGCGCAGCAGGTCCAGTTCGTCGGCGTCGACCCGCAACGCGTACCCCGCCGGGGAGTGGACGATGTGGCGGCCCGGGTCGCGGCGGGCCCGGCCCGGTTCGAGCAGGTCCCGCAATGCCGAGACGTGGGTCTGCAGCGCGGTACGGGCGGTGCGCGGCGGGTCGTCGCCCCACAGCGCCGTCATCAGGTACGCCTCCGAAGCCGGTCCCGGCGCCTGCGACGCGAGGACGGCCAGCAGCGTGCGCACCCGGGACGCCCCCAGGACGCCCGGGTCGGCCGGATCGGCATGAACGACGGCGATTCCGCCGAACAGTCGCACCTGCACGCGGGCAGCCTAGTTCGAACGATTCAGGCGATCCCGGTCGGCCTTGAGTGACTCTTGAGTGGCTTGGAGCACCGTGGGAGCCATGCACGACGAAGGTTCTGATGTGAGCGGGCTGGACCCGACCGGCGGCGACGCCGGCCCGGGCGAGCCGGGTGGTGTTCCCCTCGGAGCGGTCGCCGACGACGCGCTCTTCGGGGACCCGGGGGACTTCGGCCTCGACGCCGGCGGGCTGGGCCTGGGCGGGGCCGACACCGCGGGGTTGGGCGACCCCGAGGCCGGTCCCGGTGAGCTCGGTGACGTTCTCGACGACCTTCTGGGCTGGTGAGCGCCGTGGACACCTACACCATCGGCATCGACCTGGGCACGACCTTCACGTCCGCGGCGGTCCACCGCGACGGCCACTCGGTCATCGTGGAACTGGGTACCCGCTCCGCGGCGGTGCCCTCGGTGGTGTTGCTGCGTGAAGACGAGTCGGTGGTCGCGGGCGAGACCGCCGAACGCCGCGCCACCACCGAGCCGCATCGGGTGGCCCGCGAGTTCAAGCGTCGCCTGGGTGACCCCACCCCACTGTTGCTGGGAGGGGTGCCCTATGCGGCCGAGGCGCTGATCGCGCAGTTGCTGCGTTGGGTCATCGACCAGGTCGAGGCCCGCGAGGGGGGCCCGGCGGCTGCGGTCGCCGTCACCCATCCGGCCAACTGGGGTCCCTTCAAGATCGACCTGCTCGACCAGGCGGTCCGCCGGGCCGGGCTGACCGACGTGACGTTCCTGTCCGAACCCGAAGCGGCCGTCCGCCATTACGCCTCCCAGCAGCGGGTCGAACCCGGTTCGATCATCGCGGTGTACGACCTGGGCGGGGGCACCTTCGACACCGCGGTGCTGCGCAAGGTCGCCGACGACGAGTTCGAGATCCTGGGTCGACCCGACGGCATCGAACGACTCGGCGGGATCGACTTCGACGCCGCCGTGCTGGCCCACGTGTCGGGGGTGCTCGGATCCGCGGTGAGCGATCTGGACCCCGACGACCCGACCACCCTGCAGGCGCTGGCCCGGCTGCGACTGGACTGCGTGGAAGCCAAGGAGGCGCTGTCGTCGGACACCGACGCGGTCGTGCCGGTGATGGTGCCGGGCACCGCCACCGAGGTGCGCCTGACCCGCACCGAGTTCGAGGCGATGGTGCGACCGGCGTTGGCCGACACCCTGTCGGCGCTGCGCCGGGCGATGGACTCGGCAGAGGTCACCGCCGAGGACATTTCTGCGGTGCTGCTGGTGGGCGGGTCCTCGCGCATGCCGATCGTCGCGCAACTGGTGTCCAACGACCTGGGCCGTCCCGTGGCGGTGGATGCCGACCCCAAGCACGCCGTGGCCCTGGGCGCGGCGACCGCCGCGGCCACGGCACTCGCCGCCCGGACCGGGCAGGCGACCGACGAAGCGGACCGGACCGGCGCGGTTCCGGTGGCACCCGTGCCGCCGGCCGACGCGGCTGCGATCGGTGGCGGGAATGAGGCGACCGTGGTACCGGTGGCCCCGGCGGCGGCGGAAGCAGCCGGGACCACTGGTGCCGCGGTCGCCGACCACGCCGACCTTCCCCCACTGGATGCTCCGGAGCGGACCTCACGCTCCCGGGTGCCCGTGCTCGTCGGCGCCGCGTTGGCGCTGGTGGTGTCGGTGGTCGCCGGTTGGCTGATCTTGCGCGGCAGCGGCGAGCCCGAAGAAGTGCGCGCGGCGTCCGCTTCGTCCACCACGGTCGCCGACGCGCCGTCTACCACCGCGGGCAACGATGATTCGGACGACGAGGGCACGTCCACCACGACGCGCTCCGCGCCCACCACCGCCGACGCCGCGGTGGTTCCCCCGAGCGCGCCGGCGACGGCCGCGCCGACCACGCCGCCGGATCAGGCGGCCGCCCCCAAACAGACCCAGGCGGCGCCACGGATCACCGACTGTCCCACCGGTCCGCCCGCCACCGCGTGCATCACCGAGATCTCCGTGGATGCCAACGGGGGACTGGTCGCGCGCTACGTGACCCGGGGCTACACCCCCCAGCTCGACCCGCTGGATCGGCACATCCACTTCTACTTCGACACCGTGGTCGGCAACGACGAACGCAACGCCGGCACCGCGGGGTCCGGCGGTGACTGGCGGCTCTGGGACGGCCCCAACCCGTTCACCGCGACCGGGGGCAACCAGGGCCGCACCGGCTACACCGTGGCGGACGCTCGGGCGGTGGGCGCCACCAAGCTGTGTTCGATCGTCGCCGACACCGCCCACGCGGCGGTCCCGGGCACCGGCAACTGTGCGGAGCTGGTGCTGCCGTGAGCGTCACGACCCTCGCCGTGCCGGGCGCTGCCGCGCCGACCGCCCCCGGGAGCGCGGCGGAGCCGCGCATGGCGGTGCTGCTCGACGCGCTGGCGACCGCCGCGGCCGACCAGGACCGTGAGGACCTGGCCCGGGCCGCGCACCAGGCCCGCGCCCGCATGGACCAGGCCTGGTTCCGGGTGGCGGTGATCGGTGAGTACAAGTCGGGCAAGAGCTCCCTGGTCGACGCGCTGGTCGACGCCCCGGTGTCGGCGGTCGACGACGACGTGGCGACGATGGTTCCCGTCGAGGTCGGCCATGCCGACGAGCTGGTGGCCCGGCACTGGATCCGCGATGCCGACGGGGGAACCCGGTCGGTCGACCTGGACCCGAGCGACCTCGACGGGGTCGCGGCCGCCGCGACCGATCCGGCCGGTCTGCTGGTGCGGGTGGGGCTGCCCCGGCGGCTGCTCCAGGACGGCCTGGTGCTGGTCGACACCCCGGGCACCGGGGGGTTGGCCTCGGCGGGTGCGGCGGTGACCGCCAGCACCCTTGCCGACGCCCACGCGGTGCTGTTCGTCACCGATGCGTCCCAGGAGCTCACCGCCACCGAGCTCGACGCCATCGTGGACGCCACCGAACGCTGCGGGCGGGTCGTGCTGGTGGAGACCCGCATCGACATCTCGCCACACTGGCGGACGATCGTGGAAACCGACCGGGCGCACCTGGCGGCCCGGGGCCTCGACGTGCCGGTGGTGCCGGTGTCCAGCGAGCTGCGCCGGTTGGCCCTGGCCACCGACGACGCCACGCTCAACGACGAGTCGGGGTTCCCGGACCTGCTGCGGTGCATCGCCACCGAGCTGATCGCCTCGGCCGGACAGATCGTGATCGACGGCGCCCGGAGCGAGGCCAGGAGGATTCTCGGCCACCTTCGGGCCCCGATCGACACCGAACGGCTCGCGCTGGAGGCGGCGGGTTCCGAAGCGTCAGAGGGTCGCGGGGGAATCGACGGCGATCCGGTCGCGGCCGCGCAGGCGGACCTGGTCCGTCTGCGGGAACGCGCGGCGACCTGGCAACAGGTGCTCGCCGACGGCATGGCGGACCTGGTGGCGGCCGTCGATGCCGACCTGCGCAGCGGGTTCCGGGAGGTGGCCCGGAACCTGGAGGCCGCAATCGACGAGATCGACCCCGACGACGACTGGGACGCCCAGGTGCCGGTGATCCACCGGCGCGTCGCGGAGACCGTCGATGCGAACCTCACGCTGTTGCGAACCGGCGCCGAGACGCTTGCGGGACGCCTCGCCGAGCTCATCGACGACGAGGAGCCCGCCCCGGTGCAGTCGTGGGTGGACGCCACCGATGCCGTCACCGACGGCGCCGGCTGCGAGGTGACGGCCGCATTGGACTTCGGCGAGGCCGAGGTCGAAGGATCCGGGCGGGTCCACCACGCATTCCGGGCCGGGTACGGCGGTGCGATGCCGGTGATGGTCGTCGGCGGGATGGCCCTGGGCGTGCTCGGACTCGGCCCGCTGGTGTTGCCCCTGGCCGGGGTCGCCGGGGTGTTCGCGGGGAGGCGCGCGGTGGGCGACGACCGGGTCCGCCAACTCCGTCAGCGGCGCCAGCAGGCCAAGACGGTGCTTCGGACCCACCTCGAGGAGGTCCACTTCCGCGTTGGCGGTGACCACAAGGCAGCGCTGCGTCGGGTGCAGCGGTCGTTGCGTGACCACATGGCGACCCGACTGCGGGAGCTGACCAAGTCGCGGGAACAGGCACTGGCCCGGGCCCGTCAGGCCGTCGAGGTCGACGAGGCCGGCCGGGCACAGCGCCTCGCCGAGCTGCGTCGCGAGGAGATCCGCCTGGACGTGCTGGCCCGCAACATCGAACGGGCGGGGGCGTCATGACCGCGCTGCTGCCCCAGGTGCGTGCCACCCTTGGTCTTGCGCTCAAGCGTGCCGGGGACCACCCGGTGGCCGCTGAGCTTGCGGCCGTGGCCACCCGGCTGGACGACCCGCTCCAGGTGGCGGTGGTGGGCCGGGTCAAGGCCGGCAAGTCGACGCTGGTCAACGCGATGGTCGGCGACCTGGTCGCACCGACCGACGCCCGCGAGTGCACCCGGATCGTCACCTGGTACCGCGACGGGGTGACCTACCGCGTCGAGGGGGTGACCGTCGACGACGAAGTGGTGACCCTGCGCCACGACCGCGACCACGACGGGCTGCAGATCGACCTGGGCGGACGCCGGGTCGAGGACCTGGCCAGCCTCCAGGTCGAGTTCCCCTCGGCCCCGTTGCGGGAGATGACCCTGATCGACACCCCCGGGCTGGGCTCGCTGGACGCAGCGGCCGGGACGCGCACCGTCACGGCGCTCACCGGGGACGGGCGCGCCATGCACTGTGACGCGGTGCTCCACCTGCTGCGGCACGTGCACCCCGACGACCTGGGTTTTCTCGAGGCGTTCCACGACGACGGCTTCGTCGACTCCAGCCCGCTCAACGCGATCGGGGTGCTGTCCCGGGCCGACGAGATCGGCGCCGCCCGGGAAGATGCGCTCGCCAGCGCGGCGACCATCGCCGAACGTTGGCGGGGCGACGAACGCCTCGCCGGACTCGTTGCCACCGTGGTGCCCGTCGCTGGCCTGCTGGCCCAGGGTGCCAGGACGTTCCGTCACGCCGAGTTCCAGGCGTTCCAGGAACTGGCCGGCACCGAGACGTCGGTCCTCGACGATGCGTTGGTTTCGGTGGATCGCTTCGTGTCGGAGGCGATCCCGGTCGCCGTGTCCGGCGCCGAACGTGCCGGGCTGCTCGACCGCTTCGGGTTCTACGGCTGCCGACGGGCCATCGCGCACCTTCGCACCGTGCCCGACCAGGGACCGTCGGGATTGGCCGAGGAGCTGCTGGCCGCCTCCGGGCTGCCCACGCTGCGCGCTGCGGTGGCCGAACGCTTCGGCCGACGCGCCGAACTGCTCCGGGCCCGCAACGGGTTGCGGGCGGCCATGCGGGCCGCCGCGGTGCTGGGCGACCACGACCTGGCCGTGGCCGTCGAGCGCGTCGGCGCCAACACCCACGAGCTCGCCGAGGCCACGCTGCTGGAGGCGTTGCGACGCGGCGAGCTGGGCTTCGACGAGGCCGCGGCCGCCTCGGCGACCCGCCTCCTCGGTGACCAGGGCGACCGTCTGGCCGCCCGGGCCGGGGTCGACGAAGGCGCCGACGCCGGCACGCTGCGCGCCGCGCTGGTCGACGAGCACGCGCGCTGGCAGCGCCGGGGCGCCCACCCGCTGGCGTCCCACACCGAAGCCGCTGCCGCGGCGGTCCTGGTGCGGACCTGCGAGGGGCTGCTCGCGGCCCTCGCCGTCCCGCCCGGACCGGCCAGCCCCACGAGGACCGATCTCCCGCCCGAACACCCCAGCGACCCGACCCGTTCCCCATTCATCGAACCAACCCCAAGCAGGTGATTCCCATGGCAAAGCGTGACATCAACCCACTGCGTCCAAAGACCGCCAAGAAGGTCCAGGACGACGAAGACGCCTCCAGGTCGATTCGCGACACCGCGAAACGCCCCTCCCGGGACGCCGGAGACGAGAAGACACCATCGGACAAGGGCAACTCCTCCAGCGACGGCGACACCGGTGCTGGCGCCGCCGCGGAGGTCTCCACGACCTCCCCGCTGCGTGACGTGGGGCTGTCCGGGATCGACAGTGCCACCCTGTCGGGCATCGACCGTCTGGCCGGGACCCTCGACAGCCGGATCGCCGAGTCCATGCCCACCTCGGCGGTCTCGTCGGAAGCTGCGTCGTCGGTGCGCGACGACGTCGCCCAGTCCGCCGGGGCCACCGAATCCGGGGAGGTCGCCGCCAACTTCGGTGGCGGCGCGTCGAGCCCCGCGTTGTCCGAGTTGATCGGGATGGGGACCTGGGCGCAGACCGGCCAGGGCTCAGACACCACCTCGTCGACCGTCAGCGCCTACGACGAGCAGTTTGCGGAACTGGCCCGTGACTACCTGAACAACACGGGCCGCTACGACTCCGACGAAGTCGCGAACATGAGCCACGAGGAACTCAACGAGGTGCTGAACGGCGAAGCGGACCGTGCCTTGCTGGGCTACGAGGGGCCGATGGACAATGAGACCATCCGCGCCTGGTTCGTGGCCGAGAACAAGGGCATGGAAGAAAATTCGATCCGGGAGTACCTGATCGGTCTCGGTTACGACCCCGGCGAGGTCGCCATGATGGACAGTGAGACCCTCAGGCTGTACTTGTTCGCCGAAGCCGAGGTGGCCATTGCCGGCGGCGAGGCCGGACCACCGGACGGCGACGGCACGGGCGGCCACTCGGGCGGGTCGATCAGCCTTTCGGACACCGAGTCGGGCAAGACCCAGATGGGCGATGAGGGCTCCGGGAGCGGGGACTCCTCGAACAGCTCCTCATCGGAGTCCGACAGCGGAAGCGACAGCGACAGCGATGACGATGACGACGACGATGACGACGACGACAACGACTCGGGGGACACCACCACCCAGACCGACACCGGAACCGACTCGGAGGAATCCGAAGGTAACTCCGAGGGCAGCGGCGCGGCGCCCGAATCGTCGACGCCGAACCCCGAACACGACAGCTACAACGAGGCCGACAAGGCGGCGTTCCTGGCCACCAAGCTCGGCGCGGAGTCCCGAGGCCAGGACATGGACGCAATCGATGGGGCCATCGGGGGCGGGCTGATCGTCGGCGACGGCGAGGACCCCGGGGCGCGTGCGGCCTGGTTCGCGAGCGACATGAGCGCGGGCGAGCGGGCACTGGCGGCCGAGTCGGTGGGGATGGCCAAGGGCGGTGGTCACACCGACCCGGTCGACGACTCCGCCGGCGGAACCAGCGACCTGGACGTCACCCGTCTCCCCAACTACGGCCTCATCGACCCGGCCGACAGTTCCACGCCCGGCGGCACCCCGGTGGACCCGATCACCGGCGCTCCGTCGGCTCCTCCCGTCGGCGGGGTGCGCAGCGACGCCGACACCGGCGAGGGCGAGGGCGAGGGCGACGACAGCGCCGTCGGGTTCGCCGGCGCCGACCTGATCGGCAGCGCCGGCTCCACCGGTCTGACGGGCATGGCGGCGGGGTCGAACCTGTTTCGGGGCATGGAGGACCTGAACGCCGAGTCGCTCGACGTGGACCGGGTCGACGTCGACGATCTCGACCTGGGGACCTGAGCCCGACTCGATCGGTCGCCACCGGCGGATATCGGACCCGTCGTCCAGGCGCGTCACGCAGGCGCGCCACCCGGCCACGTCACCCGGTCATGGCGGCCTAGCCTGAGGGCCCCATGAAGCTCGCCAACATCGCCGGCCGCGCCGCGCTCGTGGTGGGCGACGAGATCGTCGACGTCGCCACCGAAACCGACGGGGCCCTCGGACCCGACCCGGCGAGCTGCTATGACCACTTCGCGGACCTGGTCGCCTGGGCCCGCACCGAGCCCGCCCCGACCGGACCGCTCGACACCGGTGCCCTGGGCTGTCCGGTGCCCACGCCGCGGCAGGTCTTCGCGATCGGGCTGAACTACGCCGGCCACGCCGCCGAATCGGGCCTGGCCGCCCCCGAGGTGCCCGCCACGTTCACCAAGTTCCCCGCCAGCCTGTCGGGACCTCACGATCCGATCCCGCTGGTCGCCGACCGGGTGGACTGGGAGGTCGAGCTCGTCGCGGTGATCGGCGCCCCCGCCCGGGACGTCGCCGAAGCCGACGGGTGGGCTCACGTCGCCGGGTTGACCGTGGGCCAGGACATCAGCGACCGGACCCTCCAGTTCGCCGCCGGCGCCCAGTTCTCGCTCGGCAAGTCCCGACCCGGCTACGGACCCATCGGTCCCTGGGTGGTCACCCCCGACGAGCTGGCCGACCCCGACGATCTGGAACTGGGCTGTGCCATCGACGGCGAGACCGTGCAACAGGCCCGCACCGACGAGCTGATCTTCAGCGTGCCCCGCCTGGTCGCCGAGTTGTCCGCGGTGGTGCCGTTGTCGCCCGGGGACCTGATCTTCACCGGCACCCCCGCCGGTGTGGGCTTCGTGCGCTCACCCAACAGGTTCCTGCAGCCCGGCAACGTGCTGGAGTCCTGGGTCGAGGGCATCGGCACGCTGCGGAACGCCTGTATCTGAGCCCGTCGGCCCGCCGGGGCCCTGGAGGGCCCTGCTCGGTGCGGCGGAACGCGCCGTAGACTGGCCCGCGTGGGTGCCCAGGACGACGCCTCCGAAGCCCTCCACCAGGAGATCCGGGCCCGTCTGCGCAGCGTCGGGCAGGTCTACACCGCGGGGCGTCGCCGCATCGTGGAGGTCCTGTCTGCGGCGGCCCGCCCGCGGACGATCCCCGAGCTGATCGACGCGCATCCGCGGATCGCGTCGAGTTCGGCCTACCGCAACGTCGCCGTGTTCGAACAGGTGGGCATCGTCGAGCGGATCCACACCGGTGGAGAACATGCCCGTTTCGAGTTGAGCGAAGAGGTGATGGGTCATCACCATCACCATCTGATCTGCGAGTCCTGCGGGCGCATCGACGACTTCACCGTGCCCGATCCCGTCGAGGCCGTGATCGACCGGGCCCTGCAGGACGCGGCCGCGGCGAGTGGGTTCGTGGCCAGCGCGCACCGCCTCGACCTGGTCGGCACCTGCGGAGCCTGCGCCGCGACCTGAGCCGGGTTCAGGCCACCCCGTGGTGATGCGGATCGTCCAAGGCGAGCGCGCCGCCGGGCAGCCGGGTGAGGGCGTGGTCGTAGGCGGCCTCCAGGTGCTCAGCGACGATCACTTCGTCGGGTGGGCCGGCGGCCACGACCCGACCGGCGAGCAGCACCACCCGGTCACAGCGGGCGGCGTCGTCCAGGCTGTGGGTCGTCAGCACCACGCTGTGGCCCGCGGCGCGTTCGGCCTCGATCACGTCGATGATCACCTGCCGGGACACGAAGTCCAGACCGGTCACCGGCTCGTCCAGCAGCAGCAGGTCCACCCCCTGGGCGAGGCCCTGGGCGACCAGCACCCGTTGGCGCTGCCCGCCCGACAGCGAATGCAATTGCCGGTCGGCCAGGTCCGCGATGTCGAGACGCTCCATGGCGTCGGCCACCGCGGCGTGGTCACCGGGACGCAGTCGGCCGAACAGCCCCCGGTGCGGGTAGCGGGCCATGCGCACCGTGTCGCGCACGGTGATGGGCAGGCCCCGGTCCACGTCGGTGGACTGCAGCACCAGCGCCAGGCGGTCCCGGTCCACCTCGACGGTCCCCGAGGTCACCGGCACCAGACCGGCGATCGCGCCGAGCAGGGTGGACTTGCCCGACCCGTTGGGTCCGATCACCGCCACGGTGGTGCCCGGGGCGACCTGAAGGTCCACGTCGCGCAGGGCCACCAGGTCGCCGTAGTGCACGGTGAGACCGCGCACGGTCACCATCTGGTCCGCATCGGCGCCCGGCATGGCATCAGCGTACCGGCCAGGCCCATGCCGGCCTTGTGGGCCGATTCCCCCGTGCGGTAAACATGGGACTCGTTCTCATTCCCTGCGGATGAGGGCGTGACGTGTCCGCTCTCGACCCCGCGAAGGCCCGCCCATGCACGTGATCCGGATCCTGGTGGTGGCCCTGGCCGCGGTGGCCACCGCGGCGTCCTGCGGTGGCGGTGGCGACGACGACACCGGTGGCGGCGCCCGCCCGACGGTCGTGGTGACCACCGGCATCCTGGGAGACGTGGTGGAGTCACTGGTCGGTGACGCCGCGGCGGTGACCACGATCATGCCGCCCAACGCCTCACCCCACGAGTTCGCAGCGTCGGCCCGCCAGGTGCAGGCCATGCGCGAGGCCGACCTGCTGGTGGTCAACGGCGCCGGGTTCGAAGCCGGACTGGTGCCGGTGATCGAGGCCGCCGCCGACGACGGCGTCGCGGTCTTCGAGGCGATCTCGGCTGTGGACACCCTCGACTACGGCGCGGCCCACGACGACGACGGCCACGACGACGACGGCCACGACCACGCCGGAGGCGATGAGGCCGAGGCTGGGGCCTCCCAGGTGGACCCGCACTTCTTCACCGACCCGTCCCGCATGGCCACCGCAGCGCAGGGCATCTTCGACGCGCTCGTCGAGGCCGCACCCGAACTGGACACCCCCGAGGTCCGAGACCGCGCCGAGTCGGCCATCGCGGACCTGCAGGCCCTGGACACCGAGATCGCCGAGACGCTCGCGGCCATTCCCCGAGCTCGTCGCGTCCTGGTCACCCACCACGACGTGTTCGGCTACTTCGCCGACCGGTACGGCTTCCGGGTCGTGGGCACCGTCATCCCCGCCGGGTCCGGACCCGAAGGCACCAGCGCCGCGGACCTCGCCCGCCTGGCCAGGGACGTCGAGGCCGCCGGTGTGAACGTCGTCTTCGCCGACACCTCCGCGCCGGACCGCCTGGCCCGCACCCTGGCGGCCGAGGCCGGCGGCATCGAGGTGGTCACGCTGTTCTCCGAAGCACTCGGCGAGCCGGGATCCGGAGCCGAGACCTATCCTGCGATGATGCGGACCAACGCCGAGCGCATCGTCGCGGTCCTCGCCTGAGGGGACGATCCGGCGATGGAGTGGTTCACCGAGGCCTTCGAGGCGACCTTCATGCAGCAGGCCCTCGTCGGGGGACTGCTGGCGGTGCTGGCGACCTCGCTGATCGGCACCTGGGTGGTGCTGCGCGGTCTGGCCTTCCTGGGAGACGCGCTGGCCCACGGGGTGATCCCCGGCGCGGCGCTGGCGATCCTGTGGGGGTTCAGCCCGATCCTGGGCACCTTCGTCGCCGCGATCGTGATGAGCGGACTGATCTCGTTGGTCTCGGCGCGCACCCCCGTGCGTGAGGACACCAGCATCGGGCTGCTCTTCGTGGGCATGCTGTCGCTGGGCGTCATCATCGTGTCGCGGTCCCAGTCGTTCACCACCGATGTGACCGCGCTGCTCTTCGGCGACGTACTGGGCGTCACCGTCGAGGACCTGCGGGGCCAGGCCATCGCCGCGGCGATCGTGGTCGTGGCAACCGTGGTGCTGTACCGGCCGTTCCTGGCGCTGAGCTTCGACCCCCGCAAGGCCGCCACGCTTCGCATGCATCCGGGTTTCGCCCAGGCGGCGATGCTGGTGCTGCTGGCGGTGAGCATCGTGGCCAGCTTCCAGGCGATCGGCACGCTGTTGGTGTTCGGCCTGCTCGTGGCACCCCCGGCCACCGCGATGTTGTTCGTGCACCGGGTGCCCCTGATCATGCTGGGCGCCACCGTGCTGGGCGCGCTCAGCGTGCTGGCCGGGCTGCTCATCAGCTACCACCACGGAACCGCCGGCGGCGCGACCATCGCCGGCATCGCCGTGGCGATGTTCTTCGTGGCGATGATCGGCCGGGACCTGACGCGGGCGCTGCGCCGCCGGCGGCACACCGGAGCCGACACTCCGGCCTGACCGGTCGGGTTCGGCACCGCCGCCACGATGGCTCGCCGGTACGGTGGTGGGCCGTGAACCGCAGTCCGTCGACCTGGTAAGGGGTGAGCACATGATCGACCTGACCGCCGCGCGCAACCGAGTCGGTGCCGTGCTGAACCGCGGCCTGGCCGAGGTCCGGTCGGTGGGGGTGCTGGCCCGTGCCGGAGTGATCAGCCCGGGCGATCCCCGGGGTGCCCTCGCCAGTCTGAAGGCCATGAACGGTTTCGGTGCGGTCGGGGGCGGCATCGTCAACGCCGCGCACCGCCACGGCTCCCGCACCGGCCTGGTCGACGACGCGGGCAGCCTGACCTTCACCGAGCTGCACGAACGTTCCAACGCCCTGGCCGCGGCGCTGGCCTCCCGCGGGGTGCACGAGGGCGCCACCATCGGACTGCTCGCCCGCAACCACCGGTGGCTGTTCGACGTGGTCTTCGGCGCCGCCAAGGGCGGTTACCACCTGGTGCTGCTGAACACCGAGTTCGCCGGCCCCCAGGCCAAGGACGTGTGCGAACGCGAAGGCGTCGACGTGCTGGTCGCGGACGAGGAGTTCCTGGGAGTCGTCGCCGACATCGCCGTGCCGCAGGGAACCTACGTGGCCTGGACCGACACCGAAGCCGAGGACGGCCGGGTCGGCGGGTATGAAACCCTCGCCGTGGTGACCGCGTCGTGTTCGACCGCCGACCGGCCCGCCCCGTCGCGTCACGGCAGGATCGTGATCCTCACCAGCGGCACCACCGGCATGCCCAAGGGCGCGCCCCGCGCGCAGCCCCGGTCGCTGTCGGGTCCGGGCGCGGTGCTCGACAAGATCCCCTTCCGTGAGGCGGGCCGGGTCCTGGTGGCACCGCCGGTGTTCCATTCCTGGGGGTTGTTGACCGCGTTGTTGGCGGTGTCGACGGGCTCCACGGTGATCGTGACCCGCCGGTTCGATCCGGTCCGGACGCTGGATCTGCTCGAGGAGCACCGCTGCACCGGGTTGATCGTGGTGCCGGTGATGCTCAACCGCATGCTCGACGTCGACGAACGCCCCCCGGCCGAACGGGACCTTCAAGCGTTGACCTTCATCGCGTCGTCGGGTTCCAAACTGGAACCGTCGTTGGTCGAAGCGACGATGGACGCCTTCGGCGAGGTGCTCTACAACTTCTACGGCTCCACCGAGGTGGCCACCGCGGCGATCGGCACCCCCGAGGATCTGCGGGCCAACCCCGCCTCGGCGGGTCGGCCACCGCTGGGGTCGGTCGTCCGCCTGCTGGACGAGGACGGGCGCGAGGTGCCCCCGGGGGAGACCGGCCGGATCTTCGTGGCCAACTCGATGAGCTTCTCCGGGTACACCGGGGGAGAGGACAAAGAGCGCATCGACGGGCTGGTGGCGACCGGCGACGTGGGCCACTGGGACGAAGGCGGCCGTCTGGTGGTCGACGGACGCGACGACGACATGATCGTCTCGGGTGGCGAAAACGTCTTTCCCGGCGAGGTCGAGGACCTCATCGCCGACCTCGACGAGGTGGACGAGGTCGCGGTGCTCGGCGTCGACGATCCCAAGATGGGCCAGCGCCTGCAGGCCTTCGTGGTGGTCCATCCCGGCCAGACCCTGACCGAAGCCCAGGTGCGGGATCACGTCGCGGCCAACCTGGCCCGCTACAAGGTGCCCCGGTCGGTCACGTTCCTCGACGAGTTGCCCCGCAACCCCACCGGCAAGGTGCTCAAGCGCAAACTACGCGACCAGATCTGACCGGGCGCGCCCTACGGTGCGCGCCGATTGGCTACGTTGCTCGGATGCCTGCTCGTGGATCCTTGCGTGTCCTCGCCACCTGCCTGGTCGCCGTGACCCTGGTGGCGGGGTGTTCATCCGGTGACGACGACGGGGCGTCACCCACCACCGTGACCGGCACGTCGCCCGGCACCGGAGCCGAGGCCACCCCGCTGGTGGCGCAGCCCGAAGGCACCCTGGCCGACACCGAGTGCTGGTGGGACCTCGACGACATCGACCCGGCGGTGACGGTGAGCTGCCACACCCTGACCGTGCCCGCCGACTGGGGTGACCCCGACGCCGACGACGAGGTCGTGCTGCCCGTGGCCCGACTCCACCACGACGACGTGGCCGACGACGTCGCGCCCACCGTGGTGCTCCACGGCGGGCCCGGAGGCAGCCTGCTCGACAACGCCCCGGTCAACCGGTCGGGAAGTGACGCGGTCGCGGCGACCGACGTGATCCTGTGGGACCAACGGGGCACGGGTCGGGCCGAACCGGATCTGAACTGTCCCGAGAAGGAAGAGGCGGTCATGGGGGCGTTGATGACCACCGACGCCGTCGAGGTCGAACTCGAACGCAACGTCGAGGCCACCCTCGCCTGCCGGGACCGCCTGGTCGCCGACGGGGTGGACCTGAACGACTACAACACCCACGCCTCGGTCAACGACCTGGAGGCGCTGCGGATCGCGCTGGGAGCCGACACCTGGAACGTCCAGGGCGCCAGCTACGGCGCCCGCCTGGCGCTGGCCTATGCCCGTGAGCACCCCGACCCGATCCGGGCGCTCGTGCTCGACTCGGTGTACACCACCCAGGCGGGCGGCCTGGATCGGGTCCGCAACCTCGCCCCGGACGCGTTGGAGCGTCTGGTCGCGGACTGCGCGGCGGACCCGGCGTGTGCGGACGCCTACCCCGATCTGGGCGCCACGATCGAGGCAGCCGCCGACTCCCTGGACGACGCCCCCGGTGAGGCCACCGTGGCGTTGGACTTCGCCGACCAGAGCGCCGAACGGGACTACCGGGTGGTGGGGTCGGACTTCCGTTCGGGCATGTTCGCGGCGCTCTATGAGACCGACATCATTCCGTTGCTGCCCTCGATCATCGCGGACGTCGCCGACGGCGGGCGCGGCATCGTGCCCACGTTCCTGGAGACCGCGACGCCCCGGCTGACCGGTCTGTCCGAGGGCGCCTACCTGTCGGTGGACTGCGCGGACTCGGGCCGGCTGCTGGAGGGCGCGGAGGCTGCCGACATCGTGGGGGACGGCGCCTACCTGATGTACGCGCTGGTCAACGCGATGACGTTCTGTTCGGTGTGGGACGTGACCCCGCTGCCCGAGTCGTTCAACGAACCGGCGCTGCCCGAGGTGCCCACGATCGTGTTCGCCGGGACCCTCGACCCGGTCACGCCCTTCGCCGAGTCCCGCGCCCAGGCCGAGGCCATGGCCGACGCCCGTTTCGTGGCCGCACCCCGGGGTGGTCACGGCGTCGCCGGGTTCGACGCCTGCACCCAGGAGGCCTACCTGGGATTCCTGGCCGACCCGGCCTCCGAGCTGCCCGCGTGCGTCGACGCCATCGACGCGCCGCCCTTCGTCGGCGCCGGCTGAGCCTGGACCGGGGCGAGCACGTCGGGGTCCAGGTCGACCCGACGCAGCAGTTGCGCGTTGGCCGCGACGATGATCGTGGACAGGCTCATCAACAGCGCCGCGATCGCCGGGGGCAGCACGAAGCCCGCCCAGGCCAGCGCCCCGGCGGCCAGGGGGATCGCCAGCACGTTGTAGCCGGCGGCCCAGGCCAGGTTCTGCACCGAGGTGCGGTGGTGGGCTTCGGCGAGGCGGATGATGGACACCACCCCGCGAGGGTCGCTGCTGGCCAGGATCAGCCCGGCCGATTCGATCGCCACGTCGGTCCCCGCACCGATCGCGATGCCCACGTCGGCGGCGGCGAGCGCGGGCGCGTCGTTGACCCCGTCGCCGACCATCGCCACCCGCAGCCCCCGGTCCTGCAGTTCGGCGACCTTGGCCGACTTGTCCTGGGGGAGCACCTCGGCGAAGACCTCGTCCAGGCCCAGGTCCGCGGCAACCGCGTCGGCGACCTGGCGGGCGTCGCCGGTGATCATGGCCACCCGCAGCCCGCGGCGTTGCAGCTCGGTGACCGCGGCGGCCGATTCGGGCCGGATCTGGTCCTCCACCGCGATCGCTCCGATGACGGTTCCCTGGCGCAGCACGTGCAGCACCGACGAGCCCCGGTCCCGCCACTGGGCAAGCGGCTCGGCCAGTTCGGGGGGCACCTCGGCTCGGTGGTCCCGGAGCAGCGCCGGGCCGCCCACCGCGTGGGCGACGCCGTCCAGTTCCGCCTGCACTCCCCGCCCCGGGAGCGAAGCGAACCGGGTGACCGGCCGGAGCGCGCCACGGGCGGTGGCTTCGGCGACGATGGCCCGGGCCAGGGGATGTTCGCTGTCGGCTTCGACGCTGCCGGCGACCACGAGCAGCTCGTCGGTCTCGATCCCGGCGGCGGGTGCGACCCCGACCACCGCATGGGCCCCCAGGGTGAGCGTGCCGGTCTTGTCGAAGAGGACCACGTCGAGGTCGCGGGCGGACTCCAGGGCGAGTCGGTCCTTGATGAGGATCCCGGTTCGTGCGCCGATGCCACTGGCCAGCGATGTGGCCAGGGGGATGGCCAGACCCAGAGCGTGCGGGCACGAGATGACCAGCACCGACACGACCCGGACGACCGCCTCGTCGGGTTCGCCGAGCGCCAACCACACCAGGGCGGTCACCAGCGCGGCGCCGGTGGCCACCCAGAACAGCATCGCCGCGGCCCGATCCGCGAGCACCTGGGCCCGGGACCGGGACTCCTGCGCCTCGGCGACCAGGCGGCCGATCCCGGCCAGGGCCGTGTCGTCTCCGACCGCGGTCAGCCGTACCCGGATCGCCGAGTCCGTCGAGATGGTTCCCGCAACGACCGGGTCGCCCTGGGCGCGGGTGACCGGCCGGGACTCGCCGGTGATCATGGACTCGTCCAGCGCGGCGCGTCCCTCGGTGACCTCACCGTCGGCGGGCACCCGGCCTCCGGCGCGCACCAGGACCGTGTCGCCGGTCCGCAGTTCGTCCACCGCCACGGTCTGGATCGTGCCGTCGTCACCCACCCGTTCGGCCTCGTCCGGCAGCAGCGCGGCCAGTGCAGACAGGGCGTCCTGGGCCTGGCCGAGCGCGCGCATCTCCTGCCAGTGGCCCAGCAGCATGACCGTGATCAGCGCGCCCAGCTCCCACCAGAAGTCCAGGCTGAACCAGTCCAGCGACGTGGCCATCGAGGCCACGTAGGCCACGGTGATGGCCATGGAGATCAGCAGCATCATGCCGGGCTGGCGGGCCCGGGCCTCGTCGAGGCCGCCGGACAGGAACGGCCGGCCGGTCCAGAAGAACAGCACCGTGCCCAGGACCGGGCCGACCCAGTCGATGCCGGGGAAGTCCAGTTCGTAGCCGAACCAGTCCATGACCATCGGGCTGGTCACGACCAGGGGGATCGACAGCGCCAGACTCCACCAGAACAGGCGGCGGAACTGACCGGCGTGGTCGCCGTGATCGTGCCCGCCGTGCCCGTGCCCGTGGCCGTGGCCGTGCCCGCCGTGGCCGTCGTGGCCGTCGTGGTCGTGGTGGTCGTGGTGGTCGTGGTGGTCGTGGTGGTCGTGGTGGTCGTGGGCCATCAGGCGGCCACCCAACGGGACCGGCCCCGCGCCTTGGCCTCCAGCAGCGCCGCGTCCGCGGCGTCCAGCACGTCCTGGGTCGTGCCGCTGCCCCGCCCGGTGGCCACCCCCACCGACGCGCCGATCCGGACCTCGCCCACCGGCGCCTCGATCGGGGTGGCGAGCGCGTCGACGATCCGTTGTGCCAGGGCCGCCGGTGTCGTCGGGGCGGCAGCCGAGGGGCACACCAGCACGAACTCGTCGCCGCCCAGACGCGCCGCGATCGCCTCGGCCGGCGCCAGGTGCAACAGCCGGCGCGCCGCGGCCACGAGCACCGCGTCGCCCACCGAGTGGCCGTGGGAATCGTTGACCGACTTGAACCCGTCGAGGTCCACATAGAGCACGGCGAAACCCTCGGCCAGAAAGCCCGTTGCGTCCCGCTCGATCAGATCGAAGAACCCCGCCCGCGACAGCAGACCGGTGAGCGCGTCCACCCGGGCCGCCTGCTCGAGGAGCACGAGCTGGGCCCGCTGTTGCAGGACCAGAGCCAGGGCCCGGCGCATGTTGTCCAGCGCATAGCCGTGCCCGGCGTGGGTGGGGCCGTGACGGGTGGTCCAGATCACGATGCAGGCGTCGGTGCCGGCCATGTCGTCGTGGACCCCGGCGGCGATGCAGCCCACGTAGTCGCACTCGATGGCCCGACGGGCCACGGTCCCACAGATCAGCTCCGAGCCGTCGGCCACGGCGGCCAGGTCCGGGATCACCACGTCCTCTCCGGTGCGCACCGCCAGATCCCAGGGGGTCGTCCCGCCACCGGGCGCCGCGCCGGCCAGCACCGGATTCAGCCCGGACGAGGTGATCGAACGGCGGGTTCCGTCCGGGTCGTCATAGAGGATCGCGTAGCCCTCTGCCGGATGCCGCCAGCGGGCCAGCTCGAGTACCAGTTCGACCTGCTGGTGGAACGGAACGTTCGCGGTGACCGCTTCGAGCAGGCGGTCGGCGATCACCAGGTCACCGCCGGGTCGGGCAACCACCAGCACCGAACCGTCGGCCCGGGGCAGCGACGCGTTCACCTCGACGCTCACCCAGTTGCCGGCCCCGTCCCGCACCCGGTACAGCGCGGGGGTGATGGGCAACTCGTTGAACACGCCCTCGGAGGCCAGGCCCAGCACCTCGGCGGCGCGGACCAGGTCCTCGGGGTGCACGAACTCGGCCATGGACCGGCCGAGCATCGCCTCGCGGGTGAGCCCCACCAGTTCTGCCCCGGCGGTGTTGGTCCAGGTGATGACCGTGGCCGCATCCAGCACGTAGGTGGCGTCGCTCCAGGACTCGATCGCGCCGGCGAACCAGCCGTGGTCGGCCAGGGTGGGTGGTCGATCGGATTCGCCGGCGACCGGCGGTTCGCTCACAGCATGCTCCTCGTACTCCCCGGGAACGATCCGGTGCTCCGCTCGCCATTGTCGCACCCGTGCCGGTGCTGATGTGCCCCGATCACCACGGCGTCGGGTACGGTCTGGGATCGGCGAAGGGGAGTAGCTCCTCGGCCGGAAGATCGACACGCTGGGTTCGCACAAGCCCCGGTCTTTCGGGTCCATCACCTCGTGGTGGCCGAGCGAGACCTTCGACCAGGCATCGACACGATGCCCGGTCGCTGGTACTCCAACCGTCGTCCGGGCCAGAACCAGAGGACGACGTGGACGCTTTTCTGATCAGTTTCGGCATCATCTTCGTCGCCGAGTTGGGCGACAAGAGCCAGCTTCTGGCTCTGACCTTCGCCACCCGGTACCGGGCGGTCACGATCCTGGCGGCCATCGCGGTGGCCACCGCGGTGGTGCATCTGGTCAGCGTGGTCGCCGGGTCGGTGCTGGGCCTGGCCCTGCCCACCGACGCGATCTCGGTGGTTGCCGGGCTCGCGTTCTTCGGGTTCGCGGCCTGGACACTGCGCGGCGACGAACTCGACGACGACGACGAGGCGCGGGCCCGCCGCACCACCCGGTCGGTGTTCGTCACCGTGGCCGTGGCGTTCTTTCTGGCCGAGCTGGGCGACAAGACCATGCTGGCCACGGTGACCCTGGCCACCCGGCACGGTGCGGTGGGCACCTGGTTGGGTTCGACGCTCGGCATGGTCGCCGCCGATGCGCTGGCCATCGTGGTGGGCCGCCAGCTCGGCGCCCGTCTGCCCGAGCGCACGGTCCGCATCGGCGCGGCGGTGGTGTTCGTGGTCTTCGGTGCGCTGCTGGTCGTGGACGGCCTGCGCTGAGCGTCGGCGACGCCGCGGTGTGTGGCGGTCATCAGGGGTAGTCGTCGAGGCGCGGGTCGAGGATGTCGTGCAGCTCCACGGCGAGGTCCGGGTAGGCGGCGTCGGCGAAGGCCAGGGTCTCGGCCAGCGAGGCGTCCAGGAGCTGGTCGAGGGTGTCGAGTTCGACGTCGACGTGGCGGCGCACCGCGTCGCTGAGCGCCTCCCACAGACGGCGGTGGACCCGGAGCTCGCGCACCGGGGTCGACGGGTCGATCCGGTCGTCGTCGACCCACTCGTAACTCCAGTGGTGCCGCCCGGCGCCCACGTCCAGGGCCAGACCTTCGGGGTGCCGGGGCAGGGCCACGTGGGCGACGCTGCCCGCGGGCACGGTGGCCTCCAGGTCGAAGCGACCCTTCGCGATGCGCCAGGCGACCTCGGCGCGTCCGTTCGGGGTGTCGTGGGCGGCGCGGGCGTGGGTGAGCCCACCGCCGGGACGGGGCGCGATGGTCAGGCGTCGGTACCCGGGAGCGGACGGGGCCAGCCCGGCGACGCTGCGGTGCAGCCAGTCGGCGATCGCGCCGAGCGCGTAGTGGTTGAGCGAGGTCATGCCGGTGCGGTTGAGCGACCCGTCGGGGCGGATCGCGTCCCAGCGTTCCCACACGGTGGTGGCGCCCATGGTCACCGGGTACAGAAACGACGGGCACTCGGTCTGCAACAGCAGTTCATAGGCGGTGTCCAGGTGGCCGGTGCGGGTGAGGGCCTCGGTGACCCAGGGTGTGCCGGCGAACCCGGTGGCGATGCGGTGGCCGGCCTTGGCGACGAGGCGGGCGAGCATCGCCCCGGCGTGGAGTTCCTGGGCGGGGTCGAGCAGGTCGAAACAGATGCTGAGCGCATACGCGGTGGGTGACAGGTCGGCCACGAGCCCGGCGGGGGTGACCCATTCGTCCCGGAAGGCGGCGCGCACCCGGGCGTGCAGGGCCCGGTCGGCATGCGCGTCGTCGGTGTGGCCGAGGATCTCCGCGACCGAGGCGATCTGGTCGAGGGTGCGGGCGAAGTACGCGGTGGCCACCAGGTAACGGTCGGCCTTGGCGGCGCCGGGGTTGCGGGGCGGAGCGTCGGGGTCGACCCAGTCGCCGAACTGGAACCCGGTGTTCCACACGCCACGGGGGTCCAGGCGGGGAATCACCGAGTCCACATAGGCCCGCATCGAGCGGTACTGGCGTTCCAGGATCGCCGGGTCGCCGTAGGCCTCGTGCAGCCGCACGGGCAGGTTGACCGCGACGTCGCCCCACAGCGCGGTGGGCATGGGAGGTTCGGCCAGGATGTCGGGGACCACCGAGGGCACGCCGCCGGTGGCGGCCTGTTCGGCGGCCAGGTCGTCGAGCCAGGACCCCAACGTGGCCTCCACGTCGTAGAGAAAGGTGGCCACGGGTGCGAAGGCGTTGATGTCGCCGGTCCAGCCCAGGCGCTCGTCACGCTGGGGGCAGTCGGTGGGGATGCCCACGAAGTTGCCCCGCATCGACCAGACGATGTTGGCGTGCAGGCGGTTCAGCAGGTCGTGGGAGGACTCGAACCACCCGGTGCGGCGCAGGTCGGTGTGGACCACGACCGCCTCGAATGACTCCGGGTCCGGATCGCCGGGCCAACCGTCGACGTCGACGTAGCGGAAACCGTGGAAGGTGAATGGGGGCTCGAGGGTCGCCGGCCCGTCACCGGCGAGGACGAAGTGGTCGGTGGCGAGCGCGCCGCGGTTGGTCTCGAATTCGGGTTCACCGTCGATCAGGGTCTCACAGTGGCGCAGGGTGATCGTGATGCCCGCGGGCCCGTCGGCCCGCAGGCGGACCCAGCCGGTCAGGTTCTGGCCGAAGTCGACCACCCTGCGCCCGGCGGGGGTGGTGATCACCTCGAGGGCGGGGATGGTTTCGATGCGACGGATCGGGGGTGCAGGGATCGTCTGCAGGGTGGAGGCGTCCCATTCCACGACGTCGGCGGCGCCCCAGCCCGAGTCGTCGAAGCCGGCCTCGGCCCACCCGGCGGGTTCTGCGCGGGCGTCGAAGGTCGAGCCGTCGTAGAGGCTGTTGGCGCGCACGGCCCCGGTGCCGGCCCGCCAGGTGGAGTCGGTGGCGACGATGTCGGACCGGTCGCCGTAGTCGAGTTCGAGTTCGGCGAACGCGGCCGGCCGGTCGGCCCAGAACTGGCGTTTGCCGTCCCAGCCGAGCCGTCCGACGGCCCAACCTTCACCGACGATCGCGCCGAGCGCGTTGGTACCGGCAGTGAGCAGGTCGGTGACGTCGTGGGCCGACACTGCCAGGCGGTGGTGGTAGGAGGTCCAGCCCGGCGCGAGCACCTCGTCGCCGACGACGGCGCCGTTCAGGTGCGCTTCGATCAGGCCGAGCGCGGTGAGGTGCAGCGTGGCCCGCTGCAACCCGACGCCCACGGTGAACTCGGTGCGCAGGTACGGAGCCGGGGAGCCCGGTGAGCCGTCGTGGTCGGCGGCGGTGATGAACGCGCCGCGCCACGTCCGGTCGGCCTGCCCGGTCTGGGTAGCCCGCTCCGTCTGGTCGAATGGGCCCGTCGCGTCGTCCTCGGGCGGTGCGACGTCACTCACGACGCCGATGCTAGGGCGGGTGGGCCGACGGCGAGGCCGGTCGTCGCCCGAGCCGTGGCGGGAATGATCGACCTCGGTGGGGCGTTGGTAGGGGTGTTGCCCGAAATGGATGAGGAGCACTGTGACGACACCGATCGCCATCGACATCTGGTCCGACATCGCCTGCCCGTGGTGCTACATCGGCAAGCGTCGCCTCGAGGCGGCGCTTGAGACCTTCGGACAGAACCCCGGCAACCCTCCGGTGACCGTCACCTACCACAGCTCCGAGCTCGCACCGGACACCCCGGTCGACTTCGAGGGCAGTGAGGTCGACTTTCTCGTCCGGCACAAGCACATCTCACCGGACCGGGCGCGCGCGATGCTCGACCAGATCACCGGAATCGCCAAGACCGTCGGCCTCGACTACGACATCGACGCCATGCAGCACACCAACACGGTCAGGGCGCACCAGGTGCTGCACCTGGCCAGGGCCCACGGGGTGCAGCGTGAGGCCAAGGAACGGTTGCTGCGCGCCTATTTCGTGGAGGGTCGCCACGTCGGGCGGATCGCGGATCTGGCCGAGGTGGGTGCCGAGGTCGGGCTGGACCCGGCGGAGGTGACCCGGGTGCTCGAGGCCGACGAGCTCCTTTCGGCGATGCACGACGACCAGGCGCAGGCCCGTCGTCTTGGCATCGACGGGGTGCCTTTCCACGTGATCGACGGACGCTACGGCGTGTCGGGGGCGCAGAACCCCGAAGCCTTCCTCCAGGTCCTGGAGCGGGTCGTCGCCGACCGGGCCGCCAGCGATGTCGGCGACGACGACGGCTCGGCGGTGCGGCAGGAGGTCGCGTCGTGAGTGATGAGCCGGTGATCCTGGAGATGTTCGGCGACCCGGATGCGGCTCAGTGCATCGACGGGGTGTGCGAGGTGCCGGCTACGAGTGTGGACGGGGCGGTCGGCCCTGGGACCCGTCCGGGTGAGGGGTCGACCTCGGCTGATCGGTGACCCGGCGGAGGATGTTGCCGGGGTGGGGATCCGCCGGCGGGAGGTCGTCGGTGGTGGCGCTGGCCGACCAGGTGATCACCGCACGGTGAGGTCCAGTGGGGGACCTGGTCGTCGTCGAGGGTCATCGACCACCCGCTGCGGTGGGTGACCCCGTGATGGTGGCGACACAACGCCACCAGATTGGACAGGTCGGTGGGACCGCCGGAGCGCCAGTCGACGACATGGTGGTGGTCGCACCAGTCGACGGGGGCGTCGCAGCCGGGGAAGGTACAACCGCCGTCGCGCACTGCGATGGCGCGGCGCTGGGCGGCCGTGGCGAGCCGACTGACCGAACCGACATCGACGGGGATGCCCATGTGGTCGACGACCACGGCCCACACCGCGGGGTCACAGCCCCAGACGTCGGCAGCGGCCCGGGGGAGCGGGGTGCCTTCGGCGTCGCAGGTCTCGGAGTCGTGGACCACCAGGGTGACCTCGGCGCGGGGCGCGCTCGTCGACCCCGGTTCGGCGCCCACGGCGACACGGATGAGTTCGACGAAAGCCTCGGCACGGATGGCCTGGCGACTGGGGACCTGGAGGTCTCCGGACAGGTTGTGGTCGTGGCGGTAGCGGCGGAACAGCTCGTCGGTCTTGGCGTCGATCGCGGTTCTGACGAGTAGGCCGCTGGCGGCGTCGAGGCTGCCGGCGATCTCGGTGCGACCGTCGAGGGTCTTGGGCAGACGCAACTCGTTCAGCGCACACGGGTCGGGTTCGGGCCCGTCGGCGTCGGCATGCTCGGCCAACGCGGTGACGTCACGCTTCCACTGGGCAAACGTGGAGGCTTCGGCGAGCCCGATGATCTCGTCCTGCGCACCGGCGAGGATGTCGGTGATGCGCGGGTTGTCGGCATCGGCGAGGGCCTTGGCGTGATCGAAGCTCAGCCGACCGTCGGCCACTGCTGCGTCGACCCGGTCGAAGTGGTGGCGCAGTGACCGGCCGACGCGCAGTCGACCCGCGACCGGCCCGCGGGCACCACCGGTTGCGGCCGCCGCCCACGACGCCGTCCGCATGCCATGGTCGCGGTCGGTTGCGCCGCGGGCATCGAGTTCGGTGAGGACGTGCGCCTCGGTCACCTCGACGAAACTGCGGAGCGCGGCGAGCCCGACCACCGCTTCCTCGAGGTCGGAGTCGCTGCAGAGCCGCACGTCGACCCCGGCGAGCTTGCGGCCGGAGTCGGTGAGCGCAGCGGGATCGAACATGCCCTGATCGTACGAAGGGGGTGTGACATTTCGACCCGCCCGGGGCCATGCACGAGCGAAGACATGAGAGAGTTCCCCATGCCGCTCAGCGTGGTTCATCCAGCGCGGTTCACCGGTCTCTGATCGGAGAAATCGTGACCTCCGCAGTCGAGGAGGCCAAGCGGCCGGTGCCCGCGGGAACGGCGTGCGTTCGCAGCCGGCTGCGTCGATGATCTCCCTCAATCGAGCGCGGTCGTGGCCTCTGAATCGACGACGGTGATCGTCGACTAATGGGAGTCGACCTGGTCCTGTAGGACTTGGTTCCGAGCCGCTGGCCGG
>CAYVAS010000018.1:0-44984 GCA_964449375.1 uncultured Iamiaceae bacterium
CTCGGGCGAGTGGCGGAATTGGCAGACGCGCTGGCTTCAGGTGCCAGTGTCCGAAAGGACGTGGGGGTTCAAGTCCCCCCTCGCCCACCAGAGACAGCGGAACGGGTTTGGACGCCTACGAACGCGACTGAGGGGAGAGCCGGCCAGCGAGGACCGGATCGTCCGACTCCCGCGGGAGCCGGACGCGCCCGCCGGGAGCCGGACGCGCCCGCGGGCGCGGTATGCCACCGACGTCCAGGACCGGGGCGGAGCGCCCGCGGGCGCGCCGGCGTCGGGCGAGACTGTCGTACGTGGGTTGTACCCTGGCTGTCGAGCCAGCCAGGGCGGGGGTGGCCGAGGGGCTGAGATGAAAACCCGAATCGGTCGACGAGCCGACGGTGCCAGGGCGGCGTCGCGGGCCCATCGGGTACCATCGCTGCCGATTGGAGGTGGGCGTTGTCCACAGATCTGGGTGATGTGCAGACGAAGCTGTGGGAGGCCGCAGACCAGCTCCGTGCGAACTCGGGGTTGCGGGCGTCGGAGTACTCCACGCCGGTGCTGGGCCTGATCTTTCTGCGCTACGCGGACCTGCGGTTCGCCGAAGCCCACTCCGAGCTGGCAGGCAAGGGCTCCGGACGCCGCAAGATCGGCCCGGTCGACTATCAGGCCCGCGGGGTGCTGTACCTGCCCGAGGCGGCCCGCTTCGACCACCTGAGCGCCCTGCCCGAAGGCGCAGATCTCGGCAAAGCCGTCGACGACGCGATGACCGCGATCGAAGATGCGAACCCCGACCTCGACGGGGTGTTGCCCCACGGCTACGCGGCATTGCCCAACGACGTGCTGGTGGAGTTGGTGCGGCTGCTCGGTGGCTTGCCCGATTCGATCGAGGGCGACGGCTTCGGGCTGATCTACGAGTACTTCCTGGGCGAGTTCGCGTTCTCCGAAGGCCAGAAGGGCGGCGAGTTCTTCACCCCGACCTCGATCGTGCGGCTGATCGTGGAGATCATCGAGCCGTACCACGGCAAGATCTTCGACCCGGCGTGCGGCTCGGGTGGCATGTTCGTCCAATCCGCCCGGTTCGTGGCACGTCACCACGCCGACCCGGGTGCAGAGCTATCGGTGTACGGCACCGAGAAGACCCGCGAGACGGTGCGCCTGGCCAAGATGAACCTGGCAGTGCACGGCTTGGCCGGCGACATCAAAGAAGCGAACACGTACTACGAGAACCCGTTCGACTCTCGTGGCGCGTTCGACTTCGTGATGGCGAACCCGCCGTTCAACGTCAACAAGGTCGACAAGGCCAAACTGGAAGGCGACCGCCGCTTCCCGTTCGGGCTGCCCAAACCGGACAACGCCAACTACCTGTGGATCCAGACGTTCTACTCGTCGTTGAACCCCACCGGGCGGGCTGGCTTCGTGATGGCCAACTCGGCCTCGGACGCGCGTGGCTCGGAGGCCGAGATTCGCCGCCAGCTCATCGAAGACCGCAGCGTGGATGTGATCGTCGCGGTCGGCACGAACTTCTTCTACACGGTCACCCTGCCGGTGACCCTGTGGTTCCTCGACCGAGGCAAGCGTGACACGAGCCGCGCGGACGAGGTGCTGTTCATCGACGCCCGCGACACGTACCGCCAGATCGACCGGGCACATCGCGACTGGACACCGGCCCAGATCGAGTACCTCGCCAACATCGTCCGCCTCTGGCGAGGCGAGGAACCCGAGCTGATCGACGGCAGCGACGACATGCTCGCCGAACACTTCGCCGACAAGACCTACACAGACGTACCCGGCCTCTGCTCGGTCGCCACGGTAGACGAGATCGAAGCCCAAGGCTGGAGCCTCAACCCGGGCCGGTACGTCGGAGTGGCGGCGTACCGGGCACCGGAGGACGCCGCGATGAGGTTGGAGCAGCTCCAGGTAGAGTTCGCAGCCCTGCGCGCTGCAGCGTCGTCGCTTTCTGATGAGGTCGAATCTGCATTTCGTGAGACGCAAGTGTGAGCGCGCTCGCCTGGTCTGGACCGCTTGGTGAGGCGCTCGACCTCGTCATCGACCATCGGGGCAAGACGCCGAAGAAGCTCAAGGGTGACTGGGTCGATAGTGGCGTTCAAGTCCTTTCCGCCATGCACATCAAAGGGGGCCGACTCGCGGGGGTAGAGGGCGCGCGTTGCATATCGGAAGACATGTACGAGCGTTGGATGCCCGAACCGCTTCAGGCCGGTGACGTGCTGTTGACATCCGAAGCGCCACTTGGGGAGGTCGCATATCTTGCTGACACTCAGCGCTTCTGTCTTGGACAACGCCTTTTCGCGCTACGAGCTGACGAAGCGGTCCTTGATTCGCGCTACCTCTACTACTGGCTACGCGGCCCTGTCGCACAGGCCGAGCTCGCGAGACTCGCGACGGGCACTACGGTACTTGGCATCCGGCAGGCGGCGTTGGTTGAGGTACCGATCGACTTGCCGCGCGTGCCGATCCAGCGCCGGATTGCCGCCACGCTTGGGGCGTTTGACGATCTGATCGAGAACAACCGGCGGCGGATCGAGATTCTGGAGGAGATGGCCCGGCTGATCTACCGGGAGTGGTTCGTGCACTTCCGCTTCCCTGGCCACGAGGACGTCGAACTGGTCGACTCCGACGTCGGCCCCATCCCCGCCGGCTGGGACTGGCAGCCCGCGTCGGAGGCCATTTCCATCAATCCTCGGGAACGGATCGACAAGAACGAGGAGCGCCCGTTCGTGACTATGGGTGATCTTTCCGAGTGGAGCATGATCTGCGGGCCGAGCGATACGAAGGCCGGGTCCTCCGGCTCCCGATTCCGAAATGGTGACACGCTGTTCGCTCGGATCACACCCTGCCTCGAAAATGGCAAGACCGGGTACGTTTCATGTCTCGAAGATGGTCAGGTCGCACGGGGCAGCACAGAGTTTGTCGTCCTCCGCGGCCGGAAGGTCGGCCCGGAGTTCACCTACCTCACCGCCCGTGAGGACAGTTTTCGCGCAAACGCAATCGCAAGCATGAGCGGAGCGAGCGGTCGCCAACGTGTACGAAACGAGTGCTTCGATTCCTATGTCATCCCAGTTCCGACGGTCGAGCTTCTGGCCAGCTTTCGGGAGATTGTGAAGCCCATGTTCGACCTAGCGTTCGCTCTGAACGACCAGAATCGGGTGCTGGCCGAGGCGCGGGATCTGCTGCTGCCGCGGTTGATCTCTGGGGAGCTCGACGTGTCCGACCTCGATCTCGGCGACTTCGACCTTGACGGTTCAGACCTGGACGGCTCCGGCCCGAACGAGTCCGGATCGGGTCGAGCCGGCTCGGCCAAGTCCGACGTCGAGCTGGGCACGGCGGTGTAGCGGTATGCCGGGCGGGCTCACTGAGGACGCACTGGTCGAACAGCCCGCACTCGCGCTGCTCGAACAACTCGGGTGGACGGTCGTCTCCGGCTTCACCGAAGCATTCGGGCCCGCAGGCACGCTCGGGCGTGAGACCAAGAGCGACGTCATCCTCGGCCACCGCCTCACCGATGCCCTGCGCGCCATCAACCCCGGCGTTCCTGACACTGCGATCGCCGAGGCCGTCGAACGCATCACCGCGAGCCGCGCGGCCATGGACAAGGTGCGGGCCAACCGCGAGATCCACGACCTGCTCCGCGACGGCACCAAGGTCGATGTCGAGCGGGACGGTAAACGCGAGACCGTCACCGTCCGCTACGTCGACTGGAACCGTGCCGAGGCCAACGATTTCCTGGCGGTGTCGCAGTTCTGGGTCGCCGGGCCGATGCACGACCGGCGGGCCGACATCGTGCTGTTCGTCAACGGCATCCCACTGGTGTTCATCGAACTCAAGGTCTCGCACCGCAACGTGCGCACCGCCTTCGACGGCAACCTGCGCGACTACCGCGACACCGTGCCCGCACTGTTCGACCCCAACGCGTTCATCATCCTCTCCAACGGCGCCGACACGGTCGTCGGCTCGACCTACGCCAACTGGGAACACTTCGCCGAATGGAAGAAGATCGACTCGGAAGGCGAAGTCGGTGTCATCAGCTTGGAGACCGTGCTGCGCGGCACCTGTGAACCCCACCGGCTACTCGACCTGGTCGAGAACTTCGTCGCCTACGCCGAAATGCCCGGCGGGCTGGTCAAGATCGTCGCCAAGAACCACCAGTACCTGGGGGTGAACAACGCCATCGAAGCCCTGCACGCCGCCCGCGCCGAAGACTCCTCCCAGCTCGGCGTGTTCTGGCACACCCAGGGCAGCGGCAAGTCGTACTCGAACTTGTGGTTCACCCAGAAGGTGCTGCGCAAAGTGCCGGGAAGGTGGACCTTCGTCGAGGTCACCGACCGCAAAGAGCTCGACGACCAACTCTATGAGACGTTCGCCGACGCCGGAGTGATCAAAGCCGTTACGAACGTGCACGCCGAAACCTCCGCCCACCTCCGGGAACTGCTTGCCGCCGACCACCGGTACGTGTTCACGCTCATCCACAAGTTCATCCCGCCCGAGCGTGGCGCCGACATGCCGGTGCTCTCGGAGCGCCGCGACGTCATCGTCATCACCGACGAAGCCCACCGCTCCCAGTACGACACCCTCGCCCACAACATGCGCACCGCGCTGCCCAACGCGTCGTTCCTCGGCTTCACCGGTACGCCACTGATCGCCGGCGAAGAAGAGCTCACCCGGCAGGTGTTCGGCGACTACGTGTCGGTCTACAACTTCGGTGACTCGATCGCCGACGGCGCCACCGTCCCCCTGTACTACGAGAACCGCATCCCCGAACTGCAACTCGACAACGACGACTTCGACGCCGAACTCGACGCGTTGTTGGAGTCCGCAGAACTCGACGACGACGCCGAACAGGCCGTCGCCCGGCAATTCTCGCGCCAGTACCACCTGATCACCCGCGCCCGCCGGCTGGAACAGATCGCGGATGACCTGGTCGCGCATTTCGTGGGCCGGGGTTTCCGGGGCAAGGCCATGTACGTGGCGATCGACAAAGCCACCGCGGTGCGCATGTACGACCTGGTGCAAGCCGCCTGGCGGCGTCGGATCGCCTCGCTGGAAGCATCACTGGCCACCGCCGACCCCGGCGAGCGTGACGGCATCGAGTCCGAGTTGGCGTTTCTGCGCTCCACCGACATGGCCGTGGTGGTGTCCCAAGCCCAGAACGAGATCGCCGACATGGCCGACGCGGGCCTCGACATCACCCCGCACCGCATGCGGATGAACACCGAGAAGTTGGATGAGAAATTCAAGGACCCCGACGATCCGCTGCGGCTCGTGTTCGTGTGCGCGATGTGGCTGACCGGGTTCGACGCGCCGGCGACGTCGACGATCTACCTCGACAAGCCCATGCGCAACCACACGCTCATGCAGACCATCGCCCGGGCCAACCGGGTGTTCGCCGACAAGAACGAAGGACTCATCGTCGACTACGTCGGCGTGTTCCGGAACCTCGAAGCCGCCCTGGCGATCTACGGCGCCACCCGCGCCGGGGGCAACACCCCGATCGAACCCAAGTCCGACCTCGCCGACGACCTGATGGCCGCGCTCGACGCAGCCGTGACGTTCCTCGCCGACCACGACGTCGACCTCGCCGACCTGGAAGCCGCACGAGGGTTCGAATTCATCGCCCTGCAGTCCGCGGCCGTGGAAGCACTGCTCATCGACGAGCCCACCCGCCGAACGTTCATCGGCCTCGCCCGGCGGGTCCGCAAGGCGTTCAAGGGGCTGCTGCCCGACCCGGAAGCAGCCAGGAACACCCACCGGGTCGCCGTGATCCGGTCGATCGCCACGAAACTCAGCGACGCCGCCGAAGCCCCCGACATCACCGACGTGATGGACTCGGTGAACGAACTGTTGGACCGTTCGGTCGCCCCCCAGGAATACGTGATCTACGCCGGTGGAGCCGGAGAAACGGTCGTCGATCTGGCCGAACTCGACTTCGACGAACTGCTCCGCAGGTTTCCCAACAAGAAGCGCACCGCGGCAAAGCGCGCCCGGGCCGATGTCGCCGCCCGACTCGACGCCGCGGTGCGCCGCAACCCCACCCGCCGTGAACTCGCCGAGCGGTTCCGGCAACTCATCGACGACTACAACGCCGGCACCCACAACCTCGAAGAGTTCCTGCGTCGCCTGCGTGCCATCAACGACGAGTTGAGCGACGACGAACACCGCGCCGTCACCGAAGAACTCACCGAAGCCGAACTCGCCATCTACGACCTGCTGACCAAACCCGAGCCCGAGTTGACCAAAGCGGAGCGCGTGAAGGTCAAGGCCGCGGCGCGCAAACTGCTCGAGCGCATCACCGACGCGCTCGTGCTCGACTGGCGCAAACGCCAACAGTCCCGCGCGATGGTGCAGTCCACCGTCGGCAAGGTGCTCGACGAAGAGCTCCCAGAGGTGTACGGACCAGCGTTGTACGACGAGAAGGTCACCCGTGTGTTCGAGCACGTGTACGCCAGCTACTTCGACAACGGCGAGTCGGTGTACACGACTACCACCGGGGCTCCACCCCACGGTGGCGTCGGGGTGCCTGCGGCGGCGGGTGCACCGGCGGGGTCGCGTGCTACGGCGACGGCGGAACCGTCGATCACGGGTGACCTCATCGAAGAACTCGCGACCCACCCCGAAGCCGTCGCTCGGTTCGCCGAGGAGATCTTCGGACTGCGCGACGTCCACCAGACGCCGTCCGCCGATCTGCTCGATGCCGAGAACCACCTGGTCGAGTTCAAGGAATCCGCACGTTGGAGCGTCGACCGCGAGGTGGTGGACGTGCCTCGACGGTCCGCCGAACACGAAGTGGCCCGGGCGGTCGCCGGATTCCTCAACGCAGACGGCGGGACGCTGCTCATCGGGGTCCGCGACAAAACCCACGAACCGGTCGGCCTCGACGCCGACTACCGCCACGTCCAACCCCACAACGGTGACGGGTTCATCAACTGGCTCGACACCATGCTCCAGACCACGCTCGGCCACGGTGGTGCCCGGCGCGTCATCAGCCGGATCGACGAGATCGACGGGGTCGAGGTGTGTCGGGTGGACGTGCCCGCGTCGTCCCGACCCGTGTGGGCCACCTTCGGCAGCAAGGATCCGGTGCTGTATGTGCGCCGGAACAACTCCACACGCGCCGTGCCGACCGAGGAACTCGACGCGTTCCTCGCCGATCGCTTCGGAATCACCTCGGCCCGGAGTGCGACCGAGCGTTGGGCCGTGGCGCCGTGTCCCACCACTGAGTAGGACTTGCTCGGACCGATGTCGTAGGCGCGGCAACCGGGGGCGTCGGGATCTGAGGTGGGCGTCGCGCCCTCGGGCACGGTCCCCTCGCTTCGCACGCTCCCGCGGGAGTCACCGGGTCTGTGCCGAGGACCCCGGTCGTCGGTGCGCCCACCATCGGACTCCCGCGGGAGTGACGAGAGCGTCTCGTCGGACCATGAGCGCGCCCGCGGGCACCCGGGGTGCGGGCAGAATGGGTGGCGATGACCGACGCGGTGCCCGATGACCCAACGGTCGACGTGCGATTCGACCACACAATCGTGGCGGCCGCCGACGCCCGGACCTCCGCGGCCTATTTCACCCGGATCTTCGGCCTGCCCGCACCGGTGCAGGTCGGGTCGTTCCAGCAGGTCCGCTGCAGCGACGGGCGCATCTTCGACTTCTCCACCACCGACGGCGAGATCACCTCACAGCACTATGCCTTCCTGGTGAACGAGGCCACCTTCGAACGGGTCATCGGACTGCTCCGCGACTGGGACCAGGACCACTGGGCCGACCCCGGCCGGCGCATGCCGGGACAGATCAACACCAGCCGGGGCGGCCGGGGGGTGTACTTCCTGGACCCGTCCGGCCACGTCCTGGAAGCCATCACCGAACGCTACGACGGCACCGAGCTGACCTGAGCACACCGCGACGCACCGGCCCAGCGCGCCCCGACGTCCGGGCGTCACTGAACTCCGCTAGCCGAGCCCCGATCGTCGTCGCAGTGAATCTCGAAGCCCGATGCCGCCCTTCGTGGCGTCAGGATCGACCCAACCACCGATCGCATCCGGATCACCGTGCGGATCGTGGTGTGGACGCCCTCTGGGTGGGTGTGATCAGGCCCCGGCCGACGGGGCCGTGGCCTTTTCGGCCCGTTCGACCAACCCCGGGAAGTCGTATTCCTGAGCGGTGCGGCGCGCCTCGGCGACACACGCCGCACCCTCCTCGGCGTCGCCGGGTCCACCCTGGCGGGCAAGCGCGTCGGAAAGGTCGAGTCGCGCCTCGGCTCCCCAGACGACCGACCCTGCATCGCTGTTCCGCTGCACCGCCATACGCAGGTGGTCGATCGCGTCATCGAGACGGCCCATCGTAGACGCCGCCAGGCCGAGCGACTGCTCAAGAGAGCCGGTCAGAGTGTTGTAGGAACAGGCGAAATACCCGCGGTACGGCAGGATCTTCTCGTACAGCAGTGCCGCCGCATCCCGCTGATCCAGGTGGTAAGCGACGAACGCGAGGCACTTCATGCCCGTGAGCCATGCGATGTCGAAGGGGAACTCGTCGATGGTTTCCCGGCTGAGCGGAATCGCCTCTCGGGCCTCATCGTCGCGCCCCACCTGGCAGAGCATGAACGCCGTGGCAGCCTGCATCGTCGTGACCCCCGGTTCCCTGCGGGTCGCGTCGACGAAAAGATCGACGATCTCGGTGAGGCGGTGCTGGAGCTCCCGGATCACGAACAGGTGGGAGGCGTAGTTCCGCAGAGCCCCGGGGAAGCCCGCCGCCGTCGCCTCGGCATGTCCGGTGGCAGCGAGCTCCTCTGCGGCGGACACCCGTCCCCGGTGAAGAAGCAGCGCCACCTCGAGTTGGCGGACGTAGCCAGCCCTCGCGACAGGGGGTCGGGGTCCGATGATCTCTTTGGCCCGGGTGATCATGGCTTCGGCCTCGTCGGCTCGGCCCTCGATCGCGAGCCAGAACGCGTACAACAGGTGAGGGTTCTGGTGACCGGGGAGTTCGCCGTCGAACCGGGCGATTGCCCATTCGAGATCGGTCATCCACTGGTCGTGCGTGTCGGGCCCGGCATGCGCCGTGTGGCTGGTGAGCAACGCTCCGATGAGCAGTCTGTCGTCGCCGCTCGCCCGGGCCCTAACTGTTCGCCACTGGTGGACCGTGAAATCGGCCGTGATACCGCTCGCCGGCGCCGTTACCGTCCCTACCGAGCACACTCATTTTGGCGCGGAGATGACCACCACCAGGCTGGTACGCGGATCCGAATCCATCGGGCCCCCTCGCCGACCTACGATCCCCTGATCCCATGACCGACGACTGCTAGGTTCCGATACGGGTTCGGTGCATCCCACGGCGATCTGATTTCGGGCGTGCATGCTGCCGGTCCACCCCGACTGTCGGGGCTGTGAACCATTGCCGAGCGAGGAGAAGACCGTGCATTTTCGCATCACCGAAGAACTCCACATCGAACAGACGGAGCACTCGTTTCTCGTGCTGGCGCCGGATGCGACCCAGGTCGCTCACCTCACCGGCGACCAGGCCGACGCGTTCGCACTTGCCCGGGCGGGCACCGACACCGTGCCCGCCGAACTACAACCAGCAATGGCCGGACTCGTCCAAGCCGGACTCGTGATCACCGACACCTGGAGTCGCCGCCGGGTGCTCCAACTCGGCGGAGCCGCCACAGCCGCATCCATCGCCATGGTCGCCCTCCCCAGTGTCGCCGGAGCCGCCTCACCGACGACCACGGTCCCACCCGCCCCCACCACCACGGTCACACCCGCACCGCAGAACCTTGCGATCACCTACCTCGTCGTGGCTGGCGGCGGCGCTAGTTCCAGCAATCCCAGTGGCGGTGGCGGGGGCGCCGGGGGCGTATTCGCGGACGTCGCCACCACGGTCTCCCTCACCGGGCTCCCCGTCACGTTGCCGGTGACCGTCGGCGCCGGTGGCACGGGCGGAACGACCGGCGTCCCGGGCACCAACGGCGGCGACTCGTCGATAGCGGGGATCGCCACCGCGACCGGCGGCGGCGTCGGCGCAGGATGGGCCAGCACCTCCCAGACGGCCGGTGACGGTGGTTCCGGCGGCGGCGGCGACGACTACTTCTCCGCCGGTGGACACGGGACCAGTCAGCCCGGAGAACTCGGTCACGACGGTGGTGACGGCGCCGTCATCAGTCAAAGCTACCTCGGCGGGGGCGGTGGCGGCGCCGGCGCCACCGGCGCGAACGGTACGAACACGGCGGGGACCGCGACCGGTGGTGACGGTGGCGAGGGAGTCGAATCGGTACTTGCAACCGCAGTCGGTATCGGATCCCCGACCGGCTGGGTCGGCGGCGGTGGAGGCGGCGGTCAATGGCCGGGTGCCGGCACCGCTGGCCAGGGTGGCAACGGTGGCGGTGGAATCGGCTACGGCAACGGTGAGTCCGGCTCCGCCGGCGTGGCGAACACCGGTGGTGGAGCCGGCAGCGGGGGCTCCCACAGCGGTGGGTCCGGGGTGGTCGTCATCGGGTACGCGACGGCGGATGCCGCCGGCCTGTCGATCACCGGTGGCACCGTCACCACCGACGCGACCCACACCTACCACCCGTTCACCTCCGTGGGCACCACCGACTTCACGATCACGGCCTGACCCCCGGGGGTCGTCGAATCGGGCGCCCGGTCGGATTCGCTACGGTTCGAGGTCATGGCAACGAATGCAGAGCAGGCATACGAGAAGTTCCAGGCCGCGGTCGGTGAGCACGAAGGCACCGGCGAATGGTTCCAGGTCACCCAGGAACTCATCGACGGTTTCGCCGACATCACCCAGGACCACCAGTTCATCCACGTCGACCCGGACGCCGCGGCAAAGCTGTCGCCCTGGGGGGTGACCATCGCCCACGGTTTTCTGACCCTGTCGATGCTCACGCACCTGAGCGGGTCGATCCGCCAGGACACCTCCCGACTCGCCGGCGTCGCAATGGGCGTGAACTACGGCTTCGACCGGGTGCGCTTCATCAACCCGGTCAAGGTCGACAGCCGTATCCGGGCCTCCTCCGTGCTCTCCGCGGCCGAGCTGCGGGACCCGAACACGATCCAGACCGTGCGCACCGTGACCGTGGAGATCGAAGGCGAGGAACGCCCCGCGTGCGTCGCCGAGTGGATCACCCGCCTCACCTACTCCTGAGCCCCGCCTCTACCAGAAGGACTCCCCGACCACCCGCTCTGGGCGGGGTCGACGACGGCCTACGCACCGACGCGGCCCCGGCCCCTTGCGCGACGCGTCTAGTCTGACGCCACCCGGTCAGCGGGACCGGACCAACCAGACCCCGGGGAGGGCCCTTGAACACCCGTGGAAAGTTCACCGCCGCAACCATCGTGGCGGTCCTCGCCGTGGCCACCGTGGCCGGTTGCAACACCCGGTACGGATCGACCCTGGACCGCTTCAGCGACCCGGTGGTGATCACCGGTGCCGACGTACCCGGACTGCAGGGCGCCGCACCGCACCACATCGTGGCCTTCAGCCACGACGGCACGAACTGGCACCAGATCCCGGTGCAGGTCGACGAGCGGGACCTCGTCAACCCGGGCATCATCGAGAACCGTCCCGAATCCCAGCACCCGACGCTGTACGGGACCTCGGACCCCTACGAGATCCTGGTCTACACCCAACCCTCGGCCCCCGCCGCAGGGTATTCGTGGGTCGACACCTACACCCCGGCCGACTCGGACCCGACCCTGGACGCGGACGACGAGATCTCCTTCGTGGTCCAGGACGCCGGGCGGCCCACCGACGCCGCCGCCCCGCCGGGCGTGGACGCCTCCTCACGCACCCCGCTGCTCCTCACCGACCCGCTCGACGGCCGCACCGGCCACGTCTACCTGTTCACCAGCTCGACCCTCACCGGAGGCAGCGCCGGCACCACCGGCGTGGAAGCCGACTTCAGCCTGATCTCCGGTGACTACAAGAGCACCTACCGCATGGGCCCGGGCGCGCTGGCGCCCAACACCGGCAACGGCCCGAACCTCGAGAACACCACGGTGACCACCCCCTACTACCAGGTCGGGTTCGGGGACCGTTGGCGCAACGACTCGCTGACCATCTCGCACCGGGGATCCTCGGGCGCCGAACTGCTGGATCGGACCAAGTACTTCGCCACGACCGCGAACTGCGGGCGCACCGAAAGCACCTTCGACTACATCGCCGGGTACACCGGGTCGTTCATCGCCCACATCTCCGGGCCGGTGCGGACGATCCGCTCGGCGATGGGCGCCAACAGTTTCGGCTACACCGCCATCACCGACGTGTTCTACCCCAACCGGCAGGACACCTTCATCGAGCTGCGCGGTCACGCCGGACTGCCGGGTTTCGGATCCGCCGACGACCTGGCAACCTCGCTGGCTGGCATGACCTACTCGGACCCGGCCAACACCGGCATCCCGATCGACGGCGTCCCCGACGCCTTCACGCCGATCACCGCCACCTCCGACGACCCCTACCCCGAGTCCTGGCAGGTCATCTCCGGTCCCGCCGGCACGATGATCACCGTGCGCTCGCTGGACACCGACATCTCCGGGCTGCTGCTGTCGACCACCTGGACCGACGATGTCGCCACCAAGAAATGCACCGGCGACGCCTCCACCTGGGGTCAGGCAGGATTCGAGGTGCGCTCCCCGGTCAACGCGGTGCCCAACACCGACCCGACCCTGTCGGCGAACCCGCCCCACTTCGACAGCGGTCGGGTCCGTTACTTCTCGGGTCCGGACTTCCCCCTCGCCGACGCCCCCCTGCTCGACGCCCGGGCCAACAACCCGCTCGTGGTGACCGTCGACTGACCCCGACCCGCCGTTCGGGACCCGGCCACGATCCCGGCGGGCCCGAACGGCCGGTCAACCCATTCGGCCGGGACCCCGGTGGGCCCTGACTACCCTGCTGGCCATGTCCCTCGACGCGCCCACGACGACGGTGCAACTGGGCGACACCGACCTGAAGGTCGGACCGATCGCCTACGGCTGCTGGCGCTACGCCGACGACGCCGACGCGGCCGTCGGTGCCCAGGCCAAGATCGAGGCCGCGCTCGACGCGGGCATGAACCTGATCGACACCGCCGACATCTACGGCGTCGACGGCCCCGGCGGATTCGGTTCCGCCGAGGCGCTGCTGGGCGACGTGCTGCGCGCCGCGCCGGAGCTCCGCGACCGGATGGTGCTGGCCACCAAGGGTGGCATCGTGCCCGGTGTACCCTACGACTCGACGGACCTGCGCGCCGCCTGTGAAGCCTCGCTGCGCCGGCTGGGCGTCGACGTCATCGACCTGTACCAGGTGCACCGTCCCGACCTGCTCGCCCACCCGGGCACGGTCGCCGAGGCCCTCACCGGCCTGGTCGAAGACGGGCTGGTGCGGGCGGTGGGCGTGTCCAACCACTCGGCCACTCAGTTCCGGGCGCTGCAGGCCCACATGGGGCCGGTGCGTCTGGCGACCGTGCAACCCGAGTTCAGCCTCGCCCACCTGGACCCCCTCGACGACGGGGTGCTGGATCAGGCGATGACCGCCGGGTGCACGCCTCTGGCCTGGAGCCCACTCGGCGGTGGGCGCCTGCTGCGCGCCGCAACCGACGACCCCGCCGCCGGCGAGCACGACGTGTTGGACAGCGTGCTCACCGAACTCGCCGCCCGTGAAGGCGTCGCCACCAGCGCCGTCGCCCTGGCCTGGGTGATGGCCCACCCCTCGGGCCCCGTCCCCATCATCGGGACCCAACGACAGAGCCGGATCCGGGAAGCTGCCGCCGCCACCCGGGTCGAGCTGAGTCGTGCCGACTGGTACCGGTTGACCGCGGCGGCAGGAAGGGATCTGCCATGACCCTGGAGGTCGCCTGGTTCTCCGCGCTCTGCGACGACGACTACCTCCAGCTCGGGGTGCCCGACGAGAACCTGTTGAGCTCCCAGGCACACTGCGGAGCGATCGTGGCCGCGGCCGAGGCCGCCGGGTTCGACAACATCCTGTTGCCCTCGGGCTACGCCCTGGGTATCGACGGGGTCTCCTTCGCGTCGGCGATCGCCCCGAGCCTGTCGCGGATGCGGCTGCTGGTCGCGGTGCGCTGCGGTGAGCTGTGGCCACCCCAGCTCGCCCGGCAGCTCGCCACGCTGGATCACCTGCTGGAAGGCCGGCTGACGATCAACATCATCTCCAGTGACCGCCCCGGCGAGACCCTGGAATCCGAGCCCCGCTACCAGCGCACCCGCGAAGAGATGCAGATCCTGCGCAAGCTGCTCGACCGTGAACCGGTGTCGCACCATGGCCCCACCTACCAGCTCGAGGTCGACCCGCCACGGATCGGCACGGTGAGCGGCACCTGCCCGCCGCTGTACTTCGGAGGCCTGTCCGAACACGCCCGGCGGGTGGCGGCTGAGGAGGCCGACGTGTACCTGATGTGGCCCGACACCGAACCCGCGGTCGCCGAGTTGATCGCCGATCTGCGCGACCGGGCCGCCGCGCACGACCGCACCCTGCGCTTCGGTTACCGGGTACACGTGATCGTGCGCGAAACCGAGGCCGAGGCCCGGGCGGCAGCCGCCCACCTGGTGGGCGCGCTGGACGACTCGGTGGGTGACACGATCCGCCGACGCTCCCTGGACCACGCGTCGGTCGGGGTGCGCCGTCAGGCCGAACTGCGCGACGCGGCCGGCGCGGAGGGTTTCGTGGAGGACAACCTGTGGACCGGGATCGGCCGGGCCCGCAGCGGCTGTGGCGCGGCGATCGTGGGCGACCCGGACCAGGTGCGCGCCAAGCTCGACCGCTACGTCGAGCTGGGCATCGACACGTTCATCCTTTCGGGCTATCCCCACGCCGAGGAGGCCGAACGCTTCGGTGAGCTGGTGCTCGCCGACTTCAAAGCCGCCCACGCCGCCACCTGAGGAAGCCCCCGGCGCCGGCGCGGTCGGCGGATGCTCCGCTTCGAGGGTCAGGCCAGGTCGGCCGGGGTCCAGAATCCGGGTTCGGCCCGGTGCCGCCGCCCGCCTTCGGCGTAGCACTCCAGGCGGGCCCGACCGGCGTCGTCCAGCATCTCCACCGCGTCGAAGAACGCGTCGGGTCCCGCCGCGCGCAGGGCGGTGTCGCCCTCGCTGGGCCGGCGGGGCAGGTGCGAGGTGATCAGCACCAGTGGCCCATCCAGGCCCGCGCCGCGCAGCACGCTGGCCCGACCCAGCGACTTCCACACCGTGTCGGTGCGCAACAGGCCGCCCCGATGGGACGTGAAGGCTCCGGACACGTCGAAGTACCACGGCTCGTCGGCCCCGTCGAGCGCCACGTAGTTCACCGTCACCCCGGTCCGGGGGATCTTGCGGTTGGTGGCCACGATCCTGAACCCGGCGTCTTCGAGCACGTCGAGCGCGAGTTTCTGGGCGGCCTTGCCCTCCCGACTCGCCCGCCGTTGAAAATCTCCGGTGTCCTCGACTGACGGTGCGACCAGGCGACGGCGCTGCTTCCCGCGACCGCTCGGCGTCGGTTCGACCGGCTCGGCGGCCGGGGTCGTGCCGCCGGCCTCGGCGGCGACCCGGCGGCGGGCGATGTCCACGTAGTCGCCGTCCAGGTCGTAGCCGGCGTAGCGGCGACCCAGCCGGGCCGCTGCCACCAGGGCCGAACCGCTTCCCATGAACGGATCCAGCACCAGGTCCCCTTCGAAGGTGTAGAGCCGGATGAGCGCCTCGGGCAGCGCCACGGGGAACGGTGCCGGGTGGCCGACCCGTCGGGCGCTCTCGGGCGGGATCGACCACACGTCCAGGGTCAGGGCCATGAAGTCGTCGGTTCCGATCGTGTCGCGGTGGGGCAGCCCCTCGGCCGCGCGTTGCCGGCGGGACCGGGCCCGGTCGAAGCGGCCCTTGCTGGCCACGACGATCCGCTCGGTCACGTCGCGCAGCACCGGGTTGGACGCGCTCCGGAACGACCCCCACGCGCAGTTGCCCGACGCGCCTTCGGCCTTCTGCCAGATGATCTCGCCGCGCAGCAGCAACCCGAGGTCGTCGGTGAGGATGCCGATCACGTCCGCCGACAGACTCCGGTACGGCTTGCGACCCAGGTTCGCCACGTTGACGGCGATCCGACCCCCCGGCTCGAGCTTGCGCACACATTCGGCGAACACGTCGCGCAGCAGATCCAGGTACTCCAGGTAGGTGGAAGGCACCCCGTCGCGTTCGAGTTCCTCCTCGTACTGCTTGCCGGCGAAGTACGGCGGCGAGGTCACCACCAAGGCCACCGAGCCGTCGGGGATGCCGTCCATGTGGCGGGCGTCGCCGGTGAAGAACGGATCGGCCAGGTCGACGGGTCCGGCCACGGTGTCGTCGGCGGACAACTCCGGCGGGCGGAACCGACCGTAGAACCCGGAGGCGTCGTGGTTCTCACGGACACTCACTCCGAAGTTGGAAGTCGTCGTCACCCGTGGTTCCTCGTCGACACCCGGCCGTTGCGGCGCCACGCTAGCAGGGCGCGATCGAACACACGCGCGGATCAGGACGCCCGCGGCGGTGCCAGCACCGGCGCCGGGGCCCAGCCGATCGTGCGCGCCGCGCGTTCGCCACGCAGGTGCAGCACCCGGGGTCGCGCCGTGCCCTCGGGGGTCCCCTCGGCGACCACCGAGGCCGGGTCCAGGCCGTGGGCCGCGACCACCCGCTGGGCGATCTCATGGCGACTGAGCAACTCGGCGCCGGGCAGGTGCCACACCCCGGCCCGCCGGGCGGGTTCCAGATCCACGATCCTCCACAGGGCGGCCGCGACCTCGTCGGCCATGGCCGGTTGGCGCAGCTCGTCGTGGAACCAGCGGGTGGGCACCCCCGACCGGGCACCGGAGACGATGCGGGCCACGACCGGGTCGGGCGGATCCGACGACACCAGCAGCGGCAGGCGCACGATCCCCGCGTCCGGCACCAGGTCGGCCACGATCGCCTCGGCCGCGGCCTTCCACCGGCCGTAGTCGGCGATCGGATCTGGGGGCGCCTGCTCGTCGCGCGGGGCGGGGTCGCCGGCGAAGACCGCGTCGGTCGACACGAACACCACCGCGCTGTGGTGCGCCGCGGCTGCCGCGGCCACGTGCCGGGTCGCGGTCACGATCGAGGTCTCCTCCAGCGCGTACGCCGCGTGGATCACCGTGTCGGGCCGGACCCGGGCGAAGACCTCGGCGGTCGCCGCGGCGTCGCGCAGATCCGCCTGCAGTGCCCCCTCGGCTGCGACGGTCCGTCGGTGGCCCAGCGCGATGACGGGCCGGTCCGCCGGGGCCCTTCGGCGCAGCCAGGTGCCCAGCAACCCGGCCGCGCCCGTCACCAGCACCGGACCCGTCCGCACCCGAACGATGCTAGGACCGCCGAGGAAATCGGCGGGGCCCGACCTCGGACAGCCGCGGCCGCCCTGGGGTACCGTCGCGCCCGATGAGCCACCCGATCATGTTCGACGACGCCGATCCGGTGCTGGCCCGAGTGCGGGAGCTGGCCCTGGCGTTGCCCGACGCCGCCGAGAAGGTGTCCCACGGCCGCCCCGCGTTCTTCACCAAGAAGGTCTTCGCCTACTACGGCGCCTCGGTGCGGGCGGACGGCGAGTGGATCGCGCACGACCAGTGCATCGTGGTCCGGCCCGACCCCGACGATCTGCGGGGCCTGCAAGCCGACCCCCGGGTTTTCGTCCCCGCCTATCTGGGGCCCTCGGGGTGGATCGGCGTCGACCTCGACGACGCCGCGGACTGGACCGAGGTGGCCGAGCTGCTGGACGCGTCCTACCGGCTCACCGCGCCCCGGGCCAGCGTCGCCCGGCTGGAGGACCGCTCCAGGCGCCGCCCGGCCGGGCCGGCCTAGATGGTGCCGGTGACCAGCAGCACGATGGTGGCGGCCGCCACCGCCAGGCGGTACCAGCCGAAGCCGGACAGGGGTCGGGACTGCAGATACGCGACCATCCAACGCACCGCGATGGTGGCGGTCACGAAGGCCACCAGGACTCCCAGCAGCGGCATCTGCCAGCCGTAGTCGGCAAAGAGGGTCGAGCCCTCCTTGCTCATGTCGAACACCGTGGCCGCGGTGAGCGTGGCCAAGCCGAGCAGGAAACTGAACTCCACCGCGGCGGCCATCCGGCACCCCACCAGCAGCGCGGCGGCGATCGTGACCAGGCTCCGGCTCACCCCGGGCCACATCGCGATCGACTGTGCCAGACCGATCAGCAGCGCAGAGCGCACCGACATCGCGGTCAGGGTGACCTGGCCGAGCGGCGGCTTCCACCACAGCAGGAACAGGCCGCCCGCGATCCAGGCCGCCACGATCGGCCAGGGATCGAACAGGTGCGCCTTGATCGTGTCGCCCAGCAGCAGCCCCAGAAACGCGGCGGGCAGAAACGCCACGATCAGGCGACCCAGGAGCCGGCGGCCCTCGGTGTCGCGTCCGAACAGCCCCATCACGAGCTGCACGATGCGACGCCGGTACACGAACACCACCGCGAAGATCGCGCCCACCTGCACCGAGATCGCATAGGTGTCGGCGGCGGTCTGTTCCTCGCCGTACCCGAGCCCGATCAGGCGTTGCACCACGATCAGGTGCCCGGTGGACGACACCGGCAGGTACTCGGTGAACCCCTCCACCGCGCCGATCAGGATCGCCTGGGGCATGGTGAGCAGGCCGTCGCCACCGTTCACCGCCAGCAGCACGATGACCACGGTGAGCCCGACCCACCCCAGCAGCGAGAGCTGCAGACGCGCCGACCACCGGCGGGCGGGCTCCAGAGCCGCCGACGACGCCGGCTCCACGGGGGTTTCGTCCATCACAGCTCCTGGCGGGTCGAAAGTGGGGAACCGCACCCGCCGATCCTTCGTCGGCGGCCCGGGATCCGCGGTCGTCGATTCGCCGTGTCGACGCTAGTTGCCGCCCGCGACGCCACCGTCAATCCTCGGTGCTGGCATCGGCGTAGCCCGCCAGGGAGGCGGCCTCCACCAGGAAGGCCACCGCGCGGGCACCGAGCCGGCCCGGGACCCGTTCCAGGCCGCGGTCCACCGCGCGGCTCAAGTGCTCCAGACGCGCCGCGGAGGCGCCGCGACCCGCGGTCTCGACCCCGGTCCGCCACAGCCGTTGCGCCGGGCCCGACGCGTCGGGCCGGGCACGCTGCAAGCCGTGCTTGCGGTCGAACCGGGCGTGGGCCCGGCCGCCAAGGTAGGCACGTTTCACCCGGATCTCGGCGGAGGAACTGGCCGCCAGGTGCAGCACCTCCAGGTGTGGATCCAGCCGCACCGGCACCCCCGCCAGGTGCAGCCGGTAGCCCCAGTCCACGTCCTCCCAGCCATACGCGCGAAACGACTCGTCGTAGCCGCCGACCTGCTCGAAGGTCTCCCTGGTCACCGAACAGTTCGCCGCCCAGTACTTCCACCACCGTTCGGGAGGCAGTGCGTAGGCCGCGGCACGCAACCGCTCGTTCGCCGGGCGTCCGTAGCAGCGTGCATAAGCCGAGTCCTCGAGCACGTCGTGACACAGCCCGATCGCGCCCCGCGCTCGGGAACCGGTGTGCGCCGCGACGTGGGTGGCCAGGTACGTGGGGGCCACGGCCAGGTCGTCGTCGCACCGTACGAGCACCTCGCCGGTGGCGGCGGCGAACCCGGCGTTCAACGCGGCCGGCCGACCCCGGTTCTCGCGCAGCTCGACCACGCGCACCGGCAGGTCGTCGAAGGACTCCACCACCGAACGCGAATCGTCCACCACCCCGTCGAGGACCACCACCGCTTCCCAGTCACCGGTGAAGGTCTGATGGCGCAGGGTCTGGAGTAGGCCGCCGATGCGATGCTCACCGGCGTAGGAGGGGATCACCACGCTCACCGCCGGTCGATTCACCGTGCCCCTCCCCCGGTCGTGGCCTGCCCGGTCGACCCGTTCTGGGTGCCAGGGCCGACCGGGTCGTCGGTGTCGGCGGCCTGCCCGGCACGGTACCCGGCCATCGCCGCCGCGTCGACCGCGCCCGCGACCAACCGGTAGCCCAGCGCCGGTGGCACCCAGGTCAACGCCGTGTCGATCCTCGCCCCCCACCGCGCCAGTCGATCGGGGGTGGCCCGATCCGCGGCGGCCGTCACCGCGGCGTGCCAGGCGCGGCCCTTGAGACCCGGACCGGGTTCGGGGGCGTAGGAGGTGCCGTGCTTGGCGTCGAAACGGACCCGGGCGACCCCCGACGAGTACGCCCGGCGCAGCCGGGTCACCGTGTCGTTGTTCGCGGCGTGGTGGACGGTCTCCAGCCGGGGATCCAGCACGATCCGCACTCCGGCGGCGGCCAGACGGAACCCCCAGTCGATGTCCTCCCAGCCGTAAGCCCGGAACTGCTCGTCGTAGGGGCCGACCCGATCGTGGGTCGCCCGGGTGACCGAACAGTTTCCGGCCCAGAAGAAGCGCTCGTCGCCGAGGGTGCCCTGGTAGGCACCGGCGCGCACCGAGGCGTCGTAGCGCCGCCCGTAGGCCCGCGCGTAGGGGGTGGCACCGAAGTGGTTGCGGTACAGGCCGACCGCGCCCACCGGCTCGGTGCCGCAGTGGGCCAGCACATGGTCGGCCACATAGGACACCCCGGGCTGCAGGTCGTCGTCACAGCGGATCAGCACCCGGCCCCGGGCGGCGTCGAAGCCGGCGTTGAGCGCCGCGGGACGCCCCCGGTTGGCCTCGAACACCAGCACGGTCAGGGCCAGATCGGTCGCGGCGCGCAGCACCTGGACCGACCCGTCGACGTCACCGTCGACGACCACGATCAGTTCCCAGTCGCCTCCGAAGCGCTGGGCGCGGAGCGACTCGAGCAGCACTCCCAGGCGCTCGGCGCCCCGGTAGGAGGGCACGATCACCGACGCGTCCGGCTCGGTCGGCGGCGAGCCGACCTCGATGCGGGTGGTCATCTCACCATCCCCAGGGATGCCAGCACCGCATCGACCCGCCGCCGACCGGCGGTCGGCGAGAACTCCGTCTCCCAACGGAGCCGGGCCCGTTCACAGTGACGTCGACGTTCGGCGGGGTCGGTGTCGAGAAAGGCCTGGATCACCCGGGCGGTGTCGGTGGCGTCACCGGCTCGGGCGACCCACGGGTGCTCGAGGCCCACCACCTCGACGAGGGCGCCGGCGTCACTGACCACCACCGGACGGCCGAAGGCCATGGCCTCGGCGGCGACCAACCCGAAGGGTTCGGCCCACACCGAGGGCACCACCACCAGGTCGACCGCCTCGAAGAACTCGGCCCGGTCGATCCAGCCCAGACGCTCCACCCGGGCCACCCGGCCGAGTTCGGTCTCGACCCGGCCACTGTCGAAGTCGTCCACGAACCGTCCGTCACCGGCGAGCACCAGCGTGACGCGATGGTCCGAGAACCGGTCGAGACGCTGCGCGGCCCGGGCGAGCACGTCGAGACCCTTGATCGGCGAGAACCGGCCGATGAACCCGATCCGCACCTCGTCACCGCCGTCGTCGTCGAAGGGCAGTGGCGGCCCCGGGTCGTCGGTCCAGTTGACGAGCACCTCCGACCCGGGGACCCGTGCCTGCATCGACAGCGACGGCACGAACACCCGCTCCACACCGCGGCGGACGAGCTGCCAGATCCGACGCTGGGAACCCTCCGGCGCCTGGTGGAGCTGCACGACCCGGCGGCGGCGGGACCCCGCGGTGGCCAGGGCCGGGACCAGTCCGTTGCACCACCACAGATCCCCGTCCAGCCCACCCCGGCGCCGAGCCAGGTTCACCACGTACTCGCGGCGGTTTTCAGCGGGGATCTCGAGCACCTCGAAGTCGTGGTCCCGCGACAGGTTCGCGGCGCCACTGGGCGCCCGGGGCGCCACGATCCGGACCGGGACGCCCGCAGCGCGGGCGGCCTCGGCGAACGCGATCATCATGACCTCACCGCCACCGATCCTGCCGTTGTTGGCCAGCAGATCGATCGCCATCGTCATGCAGCCGCGGGTACCGCCGGAAGCGACCTCGCCTCGTCACGCAGCCTCGTGGCGACCACCCAGGACAACGCGAATCCGATCGCGACCGGGGTCGTCAACTCCATCAGCACCTCCCCCAGGTTGATCGCCATCACCCAGGTACCGATCATCGACGCCTCCAGCAGGGGTCGTCGATCGGTGGTCTGCAGCGCCATGAGCGCGAGGAACGTGCCGATGAGCAGGACCATGACCACCCCGAGGGCGATGACGCCACCTTCTTGCACCATCGCAAGGTAACTGTTGTGGAAGTAGAACCGGGTCGTTCCGTGGTTGACCATCACCGTCGCCGTCCCTGCTCCATGACCCAGGATCGGTTTCTGGCGGACCACGGCGATCTCCTCGGCGGCCACCCGGTTCCGGAGCTGGTCGCTTCCGGTGCGGTCGCTGAAGGGACCGATGCTCTGCAGACTCGTGGGGAGAAACGCGATCACCAGCGCCGCGATCAGGATCGCGCCGACAGCGGGGATCGGCTTGAGTTTGCGCCCCACCCAGATCCACAACATCACCAGCACCGCCGCCATCAGCGCCGTCCTTGAGTAGGCCAGGAGGAGGGCCGGCAGGATCAGCAGACCCAGCAGCACCTGGTTGCGGCGACGCTCCATACCGCTCATCGCGATCACACCGAAGACCACCAGCATCAGCCCGGCCACGTTCGGGTCGCCGAACAGCCCGGTGAAACGGCCCGCGTACGTCGAACGCGGCAGCAGCACGAAGCCCAGCAACACCGAGATGACCAGACCGACCTGCAGCCCGCGCATCGCCACCCGCCGGGGAAGGAGCCCCCTGATCAGCCCGACGACGATCATGATCCACACGCCCACGTGCAGGACGCGTTTGAACGCGTCGTAGGTGAACAGGCCGTTGACCACGGTGGCGGCGACGATCGTCGCCGCCAGGATCCCCAGTGACAGCCGGACCCAACGCGGCACCGGGTCGAACCGGACCTTCAGGGTGAGAAAGGCACTCATCACCGCCAGGAGCATGATGGTCTCGCCCAGGGGCAGCGGTGAGCCGGGCACCTGCAGGCTGGGCATCGACAACATCGCGAACGCCACGAACACCAGCGGATCGGGACGCCTCAGGCTGGCGGTGACGAAGACGATCAGGATGATCGCGGCCACCCCGATCAGGATCTCGGGTTCGGCAGCCGACAATCCGACCAGGATGCCGAGGGAGAGCGCGACCGCGGCGCGGGCGCTCTGGCGCACCCATGTCGGAGGGTTGCGTGAAAAGAACCTTCTCCAGCTCATTCGCCGCGCACCGATCCCGACCAGGCCGACCCTTCAGAAGGGTTCAAAGAAGAGGCTCCAACTGCTCGAGCGCACCCCAGAAGCCGGCCCCGTTGTCGACGTGGCCCTGCCAGATCTCGGGAATGAAGCGGACCCCGGGCGCCAGCGTGTCCAACTGCTTGGCGAGCACCGTCCAGTCGATGTCGCCCTGTCCGATCTGGACCCCTTCTCCGTCGACGCCGGTGGCGTCCACCAGGTGCAGGTGCGCCGAGTGCGGGGCGAGTGCCTCGACCAGTTCGACGAAGGACTCGCCCAGGTGGGTGGCGGCGAGGCGGCTGTGCGAGGTGTCCAGACACAGCCGGTGCCCGAAGGTCTCCACGAACCACAACGAATCCGGGCCCGACAGCAGCAGGTTGCTGTAGAGCTGCCCGCCCATCAGCCAGGGGTACGGCGGCAGGGTCTGGGGCAGCAGTTCGACGCCTTCGGTGTCGACCTGGTCGAAGCTCTCGTGAACGAGTTCGTACATCGCACGGCGTTCGTCGACGGACACGAACCCGGTGCGGGTGAACCCTCCGATGTTCAACACGACGAAGGGTTCCTGCTCGTTGGGGAACCACCGCTGCAGTTCACGGGTCAGATCCACGACCCGCTGCAGCTCGGCGATCGACCGTTTGCGGTACTCGGTGTCGAACGAGGCCAGGTCGATGATGTGGTCGTTGGCGAACAGGTCCGGGGAGTGGACCGTGTATCCGATGTCGAGTGGCTCGTCGAAGATCGTCGACGGGTCCATGTCCATGTCCTTGTAGGACAGGTGGAACTCGAGGAAGTCCGGGTTGGACTGCTCCATCAGCTCCACGTAGTCGTGGAACCGCACCGGCAGCCCCCAGGGCCGACGGAACGAGTAGTCCCTGGCCACCGCGTGCCCCTCGCCGATGTCGGTGGCATAGAAGTAGTCGCCCGCTTCCACGTCGCGCACCGCACGACGACCGATGAGCTTCTGGCGGGCGTTGGGTTGCAGACCCCGGCCGGGGCTGCGCACCGTGATCGCATCGGCGTCGATGACCTCACCCGCCGCGACGTCGCGGCTCGCCACCAGGCTCTTGGCGAGGTTGATGCGGTTCATCATCTCGCCCTGGGTCAGCCCCCGCGGCTCGGCCACCCCGAGCGCGGATTCCACGTCACGGATCTGCTGGACCATGTCGGCGAACTCGCCGGGCAGCAGCGACACCTTGTGGTCGCTGCCCTCCATGTCCCGGTCCAGGGTGAAGTGCTTCTCGATGATGCGTGCGCCGAGCGCGACCGCGGCGACCGGCACGTGGAAGCCACGCTCGTGCCCCGAATAGCCCACCGGGCACCGTCCGATCTCGGCCAGCCGTGGCAGGTAACGCAGGTTGATGTCCTTGTAGGGCGCCGGGTAGGTGGAGTTGCACTGCAACAGCGCGAACGACGCGGCCGAACGCTCCAGCAGCTCGACGCTCTGGATGATCTCGGCCTCGGTGGACATTCCCGTCGACAGCACCATGGGGCGTCCCGTGCCGGTAGCCCGCACCAGCAGGTCGTGGTTGGTCAGATCCGCCGAGGCGATCTTGAGCGCAGGGATCCCGTAGTCGTCGAGGGCTTCGAGGCTGGCCAGGTCCCAGGGAGTGCAGATGACCGGGATCCCCACCTCGGCACAGTGGTCGAACACGCCGAACAGGTCGTCGGCGCCGAGAGCGAAGCGGGCGAGCAGGTCGAGCACGTACTGGGGACCCAGGTCCTCGCCGTGGGACAGGTTCCGGCCGGTCTGCCGGTACAGCGTGGCCATGTCGCGGAGCTGGAACTTCACACAGTCCGCTCCCGAGGCCACCGCCTCTTCGACCAGGCGCCGGGCCAGCTCGACGCTGCCGTTGTGGTTGATGCCGATCTCGGCGATGATCACCGCCGGTTCGTCCTCGGCGACGGTGAGCGGACCGATCCGGAGCTGGTCGGCCCGGTCGATGGCCAGCGCGACGATCCGACCGCGTTCGTCCAGCAGCGGCAGGTGGTCGACCCCGGGACGGAACAGTTCGACCAGTTCGGCCCGGTCCGCGGTCGCCGGCGCGGACACGAACGAGGTGTTCGCGACACGGCCGACGGTGACGTCGACGTCGACGCTTCCGTGCTCGCCGATCCAGCGACGCACGTCCCCGTCGGAGACGACCCCTTCGAGGATCCCGTGTTCGGACACGCAGAAGATGATGCGGGACCGGTTGGCGTCGATCTTGGCCAGGGCCCGACCGAGGGGATCCTCCGCATAGACCACATACGGTTCGAGGTTGCGTTCGATGATCACTCAGGTCGCTCCGGCCCGGTCGCGGATGAGCCGATCCGCATACTGGAGATCGATCTCCGAATCGATGTCGATCCCCTCGATTTCTTGCATGACGAACAATTCCACACGCCCGGCGATCCGATTGCCCGGGTTCGAATAGAGGTCGGTACGGGTCACATACAGCGAGCCGGTCTCCCGGTAGAGGAACTCCTGCTCCGAAAGATCCTGGCGACGCGGGCGACGGTCCACATCGTACTCCGCCCGTGGCGGTTCCTCCAGATGCCACACGAACGGCGTCTGGGGCACCACACCGACGAGCGCGTCGACCCCTCCGGCACGGAACCGTTCCACCGCCCGGGCCACGGTTCCTTCGAGCCGCAACGGTGAGGTCGCCTGCAACAGCACGACCCCGTCGGGGTGGAATCCCCGGGCGGCCATCTCGTCGATGGCGTGGGCCACCGCCGGTTCGGTCGCCGTGGTGTCACCGGCGAGTTCGGCGGGGCGCATGAAGGGCACCTCGGCGCCGGCGCCCCGGGCGACCTCGGCGATCTCGGGATCGTCGGTGGACACCACGACCCGTACCGGCGGCGGCACCTCGAGGGCATGCGCGATCGACCAGGTCACCAGCGGCCGCCCACCCACCGAGCGCAGGTTCTTGCGGGGCACCCCCTTGGAGCCGCCGCGGGCGGGGATCACCACGAGGATCGGTCGGTCGGATTCGGGGCTCGGCACACGCCATGTTCCCACAATCGGCTCGAGGCCAGCTCCCACGACCGGGCCGCTGCCCGCAGACCGCCGGTATGCTGGTCGGTTCTGACCGAACCGCACGAGGACTCCCGACCGAACACACCGATGGATCCCTCGGATACCCGCACCCGCATCCAGCGCCTCGGTGTCGTCCTGCGTTCGCTCGCCGGGGCGCTCCGGCGACGCGGCCTGTGGCTGGTCTTCGGCGCGCTCGGCGGGCTGATCGGCGGCGCGTTGATCGCCGCGAACACCAAGCCGACCCACAGCTACAAGCGCTACTTCAAGGCCACCACCTCGATGCGGCTGCAGACTCCGGCCACCACCACCCAGGCGGTCGACCAGGTCCGCTGGAGCCTGCAGCTCGCCCAGTTGGCGATGACCTCCACCGACTACCGCAAGGCCGTCGCCGAACAGACCGGCGTGAGCACCACCTACATCAAGAACCACGTCATGGGCATCGCCTTCGACGACACCGCCAGCCTGGACATCACCGCGGTGACCACCGAACCCGAACAGGCGGTCCAGATCGCCTTCCACGCCGCTCGGCTGCTCAACGACGCCATCGCCGAGGACACCGGATTCCGGCGGCTCGAGGCCTACGCCGACCACAACGCCGCGCTGGAGTCGGTCAACACCCTGATCGACGCGTTACGCGAAAAGCTGCCCGGTGCCAGCGACGAGGAACGTGCCCAGATCACCAAGGACCTGGGCGCGGCCCGCCGCCAGGCCCGGAGCCTGCGCGACCTGCGGCGCGGGATCACCGTGAGCCCCCCGGTCTTCGCCGTGTCGGGTCGCCCCGAACCCATCGAGATCAACTCCAAGGCCTACTACCGCCGCTGGTCGATGGCCAGCAGCGACCTGGGGGTTCCGAACATCCGATCCAACGCGACCCTCGCCGGGCTGGACTACCAGGACGCCGCGGGCAAGGCGGCGGTGGCCAAGGACCTCATCGCCGACACCGAGCTGCCCACCGAGAAGCAGACCAATCCGCTCCAGGTGATGTCGCTGGGCCTGCTCGCCGGCTTCGTCATGGGGCTGTCGGGCATCGTGCTGGGCGAGGCCTGGGACACGCGCCTGCACACCCCCCGGTCCGCCATGCGAGCCACCGGCATGCCCGTGATCGTGGAGATCCCCCGACTGTCGCGCCGGCGCATGCGCGCGCTGCTCTCGGGGACGGACGACTCCGACGATCCCAGGGTGGCTGACGCCACCATCCGCTACCGCGAAGCCGCATCGGTGCTCGTGTCGGCCCTGGGCCTGAAGCCCCGCAAGCTCGGCGACACCATCGCGACGCGCCAGCGCCCCGCGCCGGTGGTGCTGGTGACCTCGACGGTGCCGGCCGAAGGCAAGACGACCTCCACCGCCGCGCTGGCCGCCGCGCTGGCGTACCTGGGCTTCGACGTACTCGCCGTCGACGGCGACTACCACAACCGGAGCCTGCGCAAGGTGCTGCGGCCGATCCCGAGCTTCGTCGATCCCGAGGCCCCGTCGCCGGCGTCGATCGACCGGGTCTGGTACCTGGACGACCCCTACGCCTCGGAACGCCGGTCCAACTCGTCGGCCCTGGTCGCCAGTCTGGTGCGTCGGGCGATCTCCCACCGCGACGACTTCGACATCATCCTGTTCGACACTCCGCCGGTGCTGGCCACGACCGACGCCGTGGAGTACCTGCAGTACGCGGAGGCCGCGCTGATGGTGGTGCGCATCGACCAGACCGACGCGCAGGCCTGTGAACAGACCGCGAGTTCACTGCTGCGCCACGGCCTCACCACCCCAGGCCTCATCGTCACCGACGTGCCGCCATCGGCGATCGACCAGCTCCTGGAGCCCGGTGGCTGACGCCCCCGAGTGGGGGTTCGCCGGGCTCGGTTCGGCCACCCGGTGGGTGATGGGTCACGGTCTGCCCACCACTGCAGCCGCCCCCCAGGCTCCCCTCGGCGACGACGACTGGAGCCGGCTGACCCAGGAGTGCAACGCGCACCGTCTGGACGGCCACCTGATCGCCGCCGTGGTGGACGGCGCGCTGCCCACCACCGCCGACCAGCGCGCGGATGCGGCCGCGATCGAGCTCCGTCTGACCCGAGCCAGGAGCCGCTACGACGACGTGTGCCGACCGGTTCTCGACGACCTCGCCGACGCCGGAATCCTGGTCCGGCTGCTCAAAGGATCCGCGCTGCCCTGGTCGGACTACCCCGATCCCCAGCTCCGTCCCACCGCCGATCTGGACCTGCTGGTACCGAGCCGCCAGCTCCAGCAGGCAGTGGACCTGCTCGTCGGGCAGGGCGCGGTGCCCGTCAACCCCGAACCGACCGCCGGCTTCGCCCGCAGCGTGTTCAAGGGTCTCACGGTGCGGATGCCCTCGGGCCTGGAGGTCGACCTGCACCGCATCCTGTCCTGGGGGCCCCTGGGGGTGCGGGTGCCCGAGGCCGACCTGTGGGCTCCGGGGCGGACCTTCGACCGCCTGGGACACCGTGCGGTCACCCTCGACGTCGACCGGACCCTGTTGCACCTGTGCGCGCACCTGCTGCTGCTCGGGGCGCTGCGCGCCAGCGAGGTGCGCGACGTCGCCCAGCTCGCCCTGTCACCGTCACTGGACCCCGAACGTGTCGTGGCCATCGCCCGTCGCTGGGGTCACGAGGCGATCCTGGCGGTGGCGCTGCGCATGGTCGAACGCGAACTCGCGATCGGACCGGCCGACCTGCCGCTGGCGGAGTGGGCCGCGAACCACCGGGTGCGCCGCACCGACCGTGCCTGGCTGCGCACCGACCGTCCCGATGCTCCGGTCGCGGGCATCGAACCCCTCGCCGTGCTGCTGGAGCTGCCGGGGTGGCAACCGCGCCTGACCATGCTGCGTGCCCTGGCATTTCCCCGCCCCGGCACCGACCCGGGGCCCACGAGCCGTCTGCGCCGACTCGTGCAGACCCGAATCATCCGGAGCCGTCGAGCGTCGAAACGCTCCGACGAAGGCACCGCATCGAACCCGACCCCGCTAAACTGATCGATCCTGCGACACCTGGGAAGGTCCCGTTGACCACATTCGACACCGACCCCGGCGCGGGTCGCCAAGAGGACATCACCTACCACGAGCCCGACAACCCGCTCCGGCACTACGCCGGGGTGCTGCGTCGTCGGGCCCGCATCAGCGTGGCATGCCTCGCCGGCGGCCTGGTGCTGGGGCTGATCGCCTCGTTGTTCATCAAGAACGAGCCGGTCACCGAGCACTTCTACAAGGCCGTCAACACCCTGGTCATGTCCAGTGAAGGCGGCACCACCGGGAGTGGTTCGGGCCAGGGCTACACCCTGGAGCGCGCGGCGGAGCTCGCCAACGACCAGACCTTGATCGACATCGTCGCCGAGGAGATCGACTGGGATCCGGTCGAGACCGGTCATCACCTCAGCGCCAATCCCCGCAGTGAGCGCTACGCGATCGACGTGGTGGGCATCGCCAAGAACCCGCGGACCGCCGAGACCATCGCCGACGTGGCCGCGACGAACCTGGCCCGGATGGCCGACGAACAGGCCGCCGAAGCGTTCCAGAGCCAGTTCGACATCCTCACCGAACAGCAGGCCGCGTTGCAGGACCGCCTGGCCGAACTCGGCAACGACCCCGACCTGGCCCCCCAGCGCGTCGTCACCGAGAACCAGCTCTCCGCGGTGCAGGCCCAGCTCGCCGGCCTCGGGAGTTCGCCTTCTCGCCTGGGCCTTGCCACCGCGCAGGAAGCCCACGCGATCGAGATCAACGAAGCGGGCTACAACAAGCGCCTCGAAGAGGCGATCAACCTTCCCGGGAGCTTCCAGCAGTCCACCAATGCGGTCGTGCCCGCCGACCAGCAGATCGACGAAACCGACCTGTCCCGGCCCACGGTCCCCGGCCGGCTCGAGCTGATCCTCATCGGCGGCGGTGTCGGCCTGCTGATCGGGATCATCATCAGCTTCATCGTCGAGGCCTGGGACGACAAGGTCCGGAGCCGGGCCCGGGTCGAGGAACTCTGCGACCTGCCCGTCCTCGCCGAAATCCCCCACCTGGACTCCGACGAGGCCGCGACCCACTCGGTGGCCATGGAGGACATGCCCAAGTCGCCGATCGCGGAGCGGTACCGGGCCACGTGCACCGCGGCGCTGTTCGCCCTGGGTGAGTCGGCCACCGAACGACCGCTGGGAATCGGCGACGACGACCAGGGACGGACCCACGCGCCGGTCATCCTGGTGACCTCGCCGAACCCGAGCGAGGGCAAGACGACCACCTCGGCCAACCTGGCCGCAGCCTTCGCCGACACCGGTCGCCGGGTCCTCGCCGTCGACGCCGACTTCCGCCGCCCGGCCCTGGCCAAGTTCCTCGCTCCGGTCGCGAACCTTGAGGACCCCCACGCCCCGTCACCGACGAGGATCGAACGGGTCTCGTTCCTGGGCGCGCCCCACGACGCGGGTCCCGCCGGCGACACGGTCTTCGAGCTGCGCAAGCTCATCGCCCACCACCAGAACCAGTTCGACATCGTGGTGGTGGACACGCCGCCGATGCTCACCACCAACGACGCCATCGACCTTTTGGCCGCGGCGGACGCGACGCTGCTGGTGCTGCGGGCGGGGCGCACCCGGACCAACGCCGCGCAGCGGGCCGCCACGGTGCTGGGTCGCCTGCGTGCCGAGGTCCTCGGCGTCGTCCTGAACGGTTGTGACCGGAAGGAGATGGAGGACTACTACGGGTACGGCTACGCCTACGGCGACTCGTACTACTACTACAACGACCCCGATCAGGCGTCGAAGAAGTCGAGAGGGAAGCGCCGCAACAAGTCCGAACCGGTGACCGCCTCCGAACTCGACGTGACCGACGAAGCAACCGACGACGAGGTCACCGTCACCCGGTCCTGAGCGCGTGCGCGACGTCGCCGCTCACCGTCTCACGCCGCCTCGCCCCGCCCTCGGGAGACCCCTCGACGTTTTCGTCGCTCGCTGTGGGGAGCCACGGCCGTCTCCCGGACATTGACGTACCGAATGTCACATGCTGAACTGGTGCACCGTGCACTGCGCCGGCCCGCGCGTGCCGGGCGAATTTCGTGCACTCTCGAGGAGATGCCCCAACAACCGTGACCGAGCAGCGGACCCTTCCCAGCCCGACCTGGCGTGAACCGGCTGCGTCCGACCCGATGTCGGATCCGGTGACCAGCGCGGTCGAGCATCGCGGGTCCGCGCACGTCGATCACGACGCTCGGCGGCGCCTGTTCGCGCCCGTGGCGAGCAGCGCCAAGTGGGAGAACCGGCTGCTGCGCGTCACCGTGCTCGTCGATCTGGTGGCGTTCGTCGCCGCCGAGGTGCTGGCCGCGGTGCTCATGGCCGGCCACGTGCACGAGACGCTCACGCTCTTCGGCCACGAGGTGTCGTACCTGGCGATCGCGCTCGCCGGGCTGCCGGCGTGGCTCGGCGTGCTGGCCCTGAACCACGCCTACGACCGGTCGATCCTGGGCTCGGCGTCAGACGAGTACACCAACGTCATGCGGGCGGTGTTCGTGCTGTTCACCCTGGTGTGCGCGGCCGCGTTCATGGGCGGCATGTCGATCTCGCGAGGCCTGTTCGCGGTCTTCTTCCCGCTGCTGTTCGTGTTCAGCCTGCTCGCCCGCCTGATCGTCCGAAAGGCGCTGCACCGACGCCGTGCCCGGGGTCGGAACCTGCGACGCCTCGTGCTGGTGTCTCGTGCACCGGCGATCGCGAACGTCACCGACCACTTCGCCCGCAGTCCCCACGCCGGCTACCGGGTGGTGGGCGCCTACGTGCACGGCCTCTACGACCACGACGGCGCGCCCGAGACCTCCGGGGTGGCGGTACTCGGCGAGCCCGACGACCTGGTGCGCGACATCGACGACCTGGCGATCGACGCGGTCGCGCTCGGCGACGGCGACCTGTTCGAGGACGAATCGCTACGGTCGCTGGCCTGGAAGCTGCACGACACGGGTATCCAGCTGCTGATGGCGCCGGACCTCGCCGAGATCGCCGGGCCCCGCATCGTGTCACGCCCCGCCGCCGGTCTTCCCCTGCTGATGGTCGACGAACCGCACCTCACCGGGGTCGCCCAGGCGTCCAAGGCGGTGCTCGAACGCCTCATCGCCCTGGTCGCCTGCATCGTGCTCGCGCCGGTGTTCCTGGTCATCGCACTCGCCGTGAAGTGCACCTCCAAGGGTCCGGTGCTGTTCCGCCAGACACGGGTCGCCCGGGAGGGTCAGGAGTTCTCGATGCTCAAGTTCCGTTCGATGGTGGACGGCGCCGAGGACCTGCTCGAGGACCTGTCGGACCACAACGACCACGACGGGGTGCTGTTCAAGATGCGCGACGACCCGCGGGTCACCCGGGTGGGCGCGCTGCTCCGCAAGTACTCGCTGGACGAACTTCCCCAGCTCTGGAACGTGGTGATCGGCGACATGGCGCTGGTGGGTCCGCGCCCGCCGCTTCCCAGCGAGGTCGAACAGTACGAGGGCACGACCCGTCGGCGGCTCATGGTCAAGCCCGGCATCACCGGGTTGTGGCAGGTGTCGGGCCGGTCGGATCTGTCCTGGGAGGACTCGGTCCGGCTGGACCTGTACTACGTCGAGAACTGGTCGCCGCTGCTCGACGCGACCATCCTCGCCAAGACGGCAAAGGCGGTGCTCGCCGGTCGCGGTGCGTACTGAAACCGTCACCCCCAAGTCGATGACCAGCGTCGACGTCGCCCTCGCTCACGACTACCTCACCCAGCGCGGCGGCGCCGAACGGGCCCTGCTCGCCCTGGGCCGTGCCTTCCCGGAAGCACCGGTGTACACCACGGTGCACGAACCCGGGGCCACCTACGCGGAGTTCTCGACCCACCGGCTCCACACCACCCCGCTGCAGCGTTTCGGCCCGCTGCGCCGCAACCCGCGCCTGGCGTTACCGGTGCTGGCGCCGGTGGTCGACCGCCACCGCATCGACGCCGAGGTGACGATCTGCCAGTCGACGGGGTGGTCCCACGGGATGCCCACCAGCGGCTTCAAGATCGTCTACGCGCACAACACGGCCCGCTGGCTGTATCAACCCGAGGAGTACCTGGCCAACCTGCCCCGCCACTACCGGTGGGGCCTGGCCCCGTTCTCGCCACCGTTGCGACGCTGGGACCGTCGGGCGGCGCAGACCGCGGACCTGGTCTTCGCCGGCTCCGGCGTCGCCCGCGAACGGATCCGCACCCACTGGGGACGCGACGCCGAGGTGATCTACCCTCCGCCCGGCCTGTCCGCGGACGGCGACCAGCAGCCACTGGCCGGGCTGGAGCCCGGGTTCGTACTGACCGTGGCACGGCTGCTGCCCTACAAGCGGGTCGACGTGGTCATCGACGCGGTGCGCTCGCTCGGCAACACCCGCCTGGTGGTGGTCGGCGACGGTCCCGACGCCGAGCGACTCGCCGCCCGGGCGCCGGAGGTCACACGCTTCTACTCCTCGGTCAGCGACGCCGAGTTGCGGTGGTTGTACGCGCATGCCCAGGCGCTGGTGACCGCCTCCCAGGAGGACTTCGGACTCACCCCGCTCGAGGCGATGGGGTTCGGAACCCCGGTGGTGGTGATCGCCGCCGGAGGTTTCCTGGAAACCGTCGAACCCGACGTGTCGGGCATCTTCTTCGACGCACCCGAACCGCTGTCGTTGCGCCGCGCGCTGGAACGCGCGGCCGCCCACGACTGGGACCGCGACGCCATGCGGGCCCGGGCCGAGACGTTCTCGGAGGCGTCGTTCATCGAACGGTTTCGCGGCATCGTGGCCGAGGTCGCCGGTGGATGAACCGGTGGATCCGGTCGAGCCGGTCCACTGGGGTGCCCGACTCGAACGGGTTCCCGCCATGTTCTACACGGAGGTCGACGCGGTGCCCTGTCTGGTGGACCCCGCCGCCGGGCGGGTGCTCGTCCTGACCCCGACCTGGGCGGCGATCTGGGCCCGGCTCGACGGGCGGGCGGTCACCGCGGCCCTGGACGTCGAACCGTCGACGATGATGCAGAGCGACGCCCGCAACCTGATCGAGGTGCTGCGGCGTCTCAAGGCCATGGGGGCGGTGCGAGACGCCACCGGTCCGGCGTCCACCGACCGAACCGAGCGACCCGACGATCGACTGGCGGCACCGGCGGCGACCCCCGGGCCGGTGACGGTGACCCTTTCCGGGTCCGTCACCCGTCGCCACGGGACCTCGAGGTTGCGCATCGTGCCCGCATCGGCTGCCACGGCCACCGTGACCCTGACCGAGACCGCGGCCGGCGACGTCGTGGTCGATCACCGCCACCGCTGGCGGCGCCGGCGGGTCGAGGTGGTGTCGGTCGACCGCCCCGGCGCGGACGCAACCGGTCAGACGGCGGTGGAACGCTTCGCCGCCACCGTGGAGGCGGTCACCGAACCCACCGAGTGGTCCGCGGCGCTCATCGACCGCCTGGCCGGTCTCGCCGAGACCGCAACGACACCCGCGTCCCCGGTGTTGCAAAGTTGAACTCGGCTCCGGTGGAGAAGTACGCGACGGCGACGTCCGGGTGCCGGTCGGTCGCCGCGCCGCCGGCGGTGACGGCATAGGAGGCCACCGCGCCGGGGCGGGTGGTGACCTGATCCACCGTGGCGGTCCGATCGAGCGCTCGGGCGATCACCGCCAGAGGGGTCGGGTCGTCGGCCACCAGCAAGCCCGGCCAGGACAGTCCCGGCGACTCGGCGAGCGCCGGGCTGTCGCCCAGATCGACCAGCAGCCCCTCGGGGGTCGCCTCGAGCCGCAGGTCCACGTAGCCGCGGGGACGGAACAGCGGGTGCAGCGCGAAGAGCGTGGCCAGGTCGCCGTCCGACGACCCCAGCCCGAGCGCGGCGGCGAGACGCTCCGCGCTGATGCCGGCGGCTCCGATGAGCTGGCGGCGGCCGATGTTGCGGGCAGCGTCGACGCCGAATCGCTCCTCGACCGTCAGCAGGCACGACAGCGCCAGCAGGTGGTGCTGCAACGCGATCTCCTCGCCGAGCGCGCTGAGCAGCCCGGCGGAAAAGCCCGCCAAGTCCACGTCGGCGACCAGGGGCCCCGCGTAGTCCTCGGCGCCCCCGTCGGCGTCGGTGTCGCCGCTCCGGTGGTCGGCCAGCGGAAGCTGCGCGGCGCGGGTCCGCTGCAGCCGAGCGGTCGGGGTGGGCTGGGCGAGCGCGGGGGCGTCCGGGTCGATGGTGACGGTCCAGGCACAGTGCGGCTGCCGGTCGGCCGGCTCGCGGGGCGGGCGGTGCACCGGCCGCATCCGGGCGCGGGGGTTGGTCGCCCAGGCGGTGGCGTCGAAGGTGGGATCCTCGATGTCGTGGCACATCGTGGTCACCAGCTCCGGTCCCATCGGCTCGACGTCCATGAGCGCACCGCAGTGGTCCAGGTGGAACTCGCCGTGGTGCGCGTCGTGGACGGTGTAACGGAAGTCCATGAACTGGGGAGGTGCACCGATGTCGAACTGCATGCCCTTGAAGATGGCGGCCACGTCGTCGCCTTCGATGCCGAGCAGCGCCTGGGTCCGTCGGGTGTAGATCGGCGAAGCGCCCATCCACTCGTCGATCGCCACGTCCCGCATGACCTCACGACCCCAGGCGCCCAGCAGGTGAGGCATCGTGACCCGGTCGATCAGGTGCCCACACAGCAGCAGCTCCCGGGCGACCGTGGCGAGCTGGTCGCGGTCGAGACGGCCCTCGGTGTCGGTCACGGGCGCTCCTCGTGGCCGGCGGTGTCGTCGTCGGCGTCCCGCTGGCGGGCGGCGAGCTCCTCGACCTTGGAGTTCAGCCGTGCCGCGACCGGCCAGCCCGCGTAGTGGGCCATGAACAGGACGATCTCGCGCAGCTCCTCGATGGACAGCTCGCCGATGTCCACCGCGGCGTCCAGTTGCAGGCCCACCACGTCGGGTTGGCCGCTGCCCAGCAGATAGCCGACGAGCAACAGGCGGCGGTCCCGCACCGACATGGTGCCGCGGGCCCAGATCTCACCGAAGAGATGGTCCACGGTCGCTTCGACGAAATCGCCGTGGACCTCGCCGATGTCCCAGCCGTAGACCTGCCGCATCATCGCGATGCCGCGGGCTCGACGGTCCTCGGCCGCCGCGTCGCCGGTCGGGTCGGTCATGGTGCCTCCTCGTCGTGGGGAACGCCCAGTGCGCCGGCCAGTCCTTCCACGGCGGTCTCGGCCAGCGGGGTGGGCACCCCGGCGGCGCGGGCCGCGTCGATGGCGTGGGCGAGGTCTTTTTCTCCGAGGTCGCGGGCGTGGGAGAAGATCGCCCGCAACCCGTCGTCCGCGGGGATCGGCGCGGTGGTGGCTCGCAGCATCACCGCGCCTGGTCCGCCGGTCACCCGGTCGGAATGGCGCACGACCTCGCCCAGGGCGATCAGGTCGACGCCGCCGGCCTCGGCCAGGCGCGTGGCCTCCCCCACCGCGGCGAAGCTCACGAAATGGATCAGGTTGCGGGCGAGCTTGGCGCGGGTGCCCGCACCGAGCGGTCCCATGTGGGCCACCAGCGACGCCCACGCCCCGAACACCGCACGGCAGCGGTCCACCGCCGCGGGCTCGCCGCCCACCATCACCGCCAGCTCTCCACTCGACGCGCCCATCGCTCCACCCGAAACCGGCGCGTCGACCAGCTCGATACCCGTGTCGGCCAGGGACCCAGCCAACTCGGTGGCGATGTCGGGCCCGATCGTGGAGTGGATCGCCACGATCGTGGCGGGGGCGGCGTGCGCAGCGATGCTCTCCACCACGGTCCGCACCTGGGCGTCGTCACGCACCATCACCGAGATCACCCGGGCCTGCCGGGCGACCTCGGCGAGGTCGGCGGCCACGTGGGCACCCGCCTGCGCGAAGGGTTCGGTGGCCGCCGGGTCGACGTCGTGGACCCAGAGTCCGCCGGGCCAGTCGACCAACCGCTGGGCCATGGGGGCACCGATGTTGCCCAGGCCGATGAAGCCGACCCCGAAGTCGTCGTCCGCGGTCACGACTTGATGATCTGGCCGCCGTCGACGTTGAAGATCTGCCCGGTGATCCAGGCCGCCTCGTCCGAACACAGGAACAGCACCATGCCCACCAGGTCGGCGGGGCGACCCATACGGGCCAGCGGCAGGCGGGCCGCGATGTCCTCGGCGGCGCCGCCGGTCACGGCGCGGGTCGCTTCGGTGTCGATGGGGCCCGGTGCCACCGCGTTGACCCGGATGCCACGGCTGCCCAACTCGGCGGCGAGCTGCTGGGTCAGGCCGTTGACCCCCACCTTGGCCAGGCCGTAGTACATGGCGTACAGGTACGCGGCCGTGGAGGACTGGTTGACGATCGCGCCACCGCCCCGGCGGGCCATGTGCTCGAAGGTGGCCCGGGTGCACACCAGCGCTCCGTCCATGTTCACCGCCATGAAGCGCTTGTAGTAGTCCCAGTCCACGGTGGTGAGCCCGTCGATCTTCATGGTCCGGTAGATCGCGGCATTGTTGATCAGCAGGTCGATGCCGTCGAACGCGTCGAGCGTGGCCCGGGCCATGGCCTCGGCCGAGGCCGGTTCGGCCACGTCGACCTCGACGCCGATGGCCCGGCCCCCGGCGTCTTCGATCGACGCGGCGACCTTCTGGGCGCCGGCGGCGTCGATGTCCGCCACCGCCACCGCGGCCCCCTGTTCGGCCAGAGCCCGGGCATAGGCCTCGCCGATGCCGCCGGCGGCGCCGGTGACGATCGCGATCTTCCCGGCGAAGCGGTCCCCGCGCCGGCTGTCCAGCTGGTCGCTGGAAGGTTCGTGGTCCATGGTCGTGTCAGATCCCTTCGGCGATCGACTTGGTCTCCAGGTACTCCTCGAAACCGGCCACACCCATCTCTCGGCCGATCCCGGACTGCTTGTAGCCCCCAAAGGGCACGTCGCCGCCGTACCACACCCCGCCGTTGATGCCCAGGGTGCCGGTACGGATCCGGCGCGCCACCGACCAGGCCCGTTCCTGATCGGCCGACGCCACCGAACCGGACAGCCCATAGGGCGAGTCGTTGGCGATGCGCACGGCGTCGTCGTCGCCGTCGTGGGCCAGCGCCACGAGCACCGGTCCGAAGATCTCCTCGCGGGCGACCCGGGCGTCGTTGCCGACGCCGGTGATCAGGGTGGGTTCGATCCAAAAACCCCGGTCCCGCTCCGCGGGCCGGCCGCCTCCCACCACGAAGCGTCCCCCTTCGTCCCGGGCGAGTTGCAGGTAGCTCTCGATCCGGTCGCGTTGGCGTGCCGAGATCACCGGACCGCACACGGTGCCCGGATCGTCCGGGTCGCCGCATCCCAGACCCGCCAAGGTCGACGCCGCGACCTCCACGCCTTCGTCGAAACGGTCCCGGGGCAACACCAGGCGGGTGGTGATCGCACAGCCCTGCCCCGCGTGGGTGGCCACGGTGAACGCGGCGAGCGACGCGGCACTGGCCAGGTCGGCGTCGTCGAGCACCACGAAGGCCGATTTTCCGCCGAGCTCCAGGAACACCCGGGTGAGGTGCGCCGCCGCCCCGGCCATGATCGACCGGCCGGTGTCGGTGGAACCGGTGAAGGAGACCACGTCGACGCGGGGGTCGGTGGCGAGCTGCGCGCCCCGCGTGTGGTCGGCGGAGTTGACGATGTTGACCACGCCCGAGGGAATGTCGGTGCCCTTCGCGATCAAGCGGGCCAGCGCCGCAGCGCACCAGGGGGTGTCGGGAGCCGGCTTGAGCACCACCGTGCAGCCCGCGGCCAGCGCCGGGGCGAGCTTGGCCAGGTTGAGTTGGTGCGGGAAGTTCCACGGGGTGATCGCCCCGACCACCCCGGCGGGCTCCCGCAGCACCCAGCGCCGACTGCGGATCCCCAGGGGGCTGGCTTCGCCCAGGTCGACCTGCCAGCCCTCGTAGTTCTCGGCCAGGTCGGCGAAGAAGCGCAGATCGGCCACTGGCGCGTCGAGTTGGGCCAGACCGGTCAGGAAACGGGGCGCGCCGGCCTCGGCGATGGTCAGGGCCCGCAGCTCCTCGGCGTGAGCGACCATCGCCTCGTTGAGCTGGCGAAGGCACCTCGCCCGGAAAGCCGGGTCGGTGGTCCAGCCCTCGACGTCGTCGTCGAAGGCGCGCCGTGCCGCGGCGATCGCCGTGTCCATGTCGGACGCGGTGCCATCGGCCGCAACGCCCAGGGGGTCCCCGGTGGCCGGCGCCACGGTGGTGAAGGTGCCACCACCGGTCGCCGGGGAGAGCTTGCCCCCGATCAGGTTGACCGCCAGGTCACCGAGTCCGAAGCCGTCGGTTCCCGGGTCGGTCACGGCACGTCCCAGATCCCCACGGGAGCCTCGTGGACCGGGTACTGACCGGGTGCGCCGCGGCCCATGGGCCGCTTCATGCGGGCGGCCATGCCCTCGGAGAGGGTGCCGTCGGAGAGCATCTGCATGAACAGGGACGCGGCGTTGCCGAAGTCGAACCAGTCCCGCTGCCAGGACCATTGGAAGTCGCCCGCGTAGCGGAACCAGCTCCCGCCGATACCGGCGACCTCGTAGATGCCCCCGTCGGGTCGGGGGGCGTCCGCGACCTGTTTCCAGAATCCGACGACGTGACCGGCGACCTCGTCGATGAGGATCTGCTGGTACGGGTAGCGCCACCCGTCCAACCCTCCCATCTCCATGCCGAGGGCCAGGTCGCGGATCTCGTCCCGGCCCACCGCCATGAAGTCGGTGTCGGGGCCGTAGTTCCACCCGTAGGTGGCGTCGGGAGTGAACATCTCGGCGAGGGGTTTCCAGTCGCCCGCGGCCTCGCAGTCACGATTGGCCTGCAGCCAGCGCTCGACCATCTCTTCGAGTTCGGCCCGCGGGTAGCCCCCGGCCGCTGCGCTGCTACTCATCGGCCGACCCCCTCGCCGCCGACCCTCCAGCGAAATTCGGAGCCAAAAGGCTGACATTCGACCTTTTCGCTCCGAATTTGGGGGGTGGGCGGTGACGACGGTGGGGACGGTGGGGTCATGGTTCGATCTCCTCGATGCGCAGGGCGTGGGTGGGGCAGTACTTGACGGCGGCTTCGACCGCGGCGCGTTGGGATGCGGGCGGTTCGGCGTCGAGCACGGTGACGGTGGTGGCCTTGCGGGGCACCTCGAACACGTCTGGGGCTTCGCTCTCGCACACGCCGTGGCCCTGGCACAGATCGCGGTCCACCACGACCCGGAACCGCCCGGCCCCGTCTCCGGAAGGTCCGGCCACGCCGTCGGGCCCGTCGGTGCCGGTCACCGGCCCACCCCCTCGCAGCCCACCCTCCAGCGAAATTCGGAGCCAAAAGGCTGACATTCGACCTTTTCGCTCCGAATTTGGGGGATGGGGGGTGGGGACGGTGGGGACGACCGGGACGGCGGGGTCATCGGGACCTCCGGCGGTACGAGACCCGGCAGGGCTGTTCGAGCTGGACCACCATCTTGGAGTGATCGTTGCGGTAGGTCTCCGACGGCTGGGCCATCTCGAAGGTGTAGTCGCGCAGCAGCACCGCGAAGATCGCTTTGATCTGCATCTGGGCGAACGCGGCGCCCACGCAACGGTGCCGGCCCGCCCCGAAGGGGATCCAGTTCCACGGGTTGTCGCGCTCGTCGTCCCGAGGGTCGATGTACCGGCCCGGGTCGAAGGTGTCCGCGTCGGCGAACGCCTCGGGGATCCGGTTGGAGATCGCCGGCGAGGCGCCGACCATCTTGCCGGCCTCGATGTGCACCCCGCCCACGTCGAAGGGGGTGCGCACCACCCGCATGAGCAGGATCAGCGGCGGGTGCAGCCGCAGGGCCTCCTTCAGCGACGCCTCCAGGTGGGGGATCTCCCGCAGCGCCTGGTAGGTCACGTCCTCACCCGCGGCGCTCAACGCGTCCAGGTCCGCCACCGAACGCTGCATCCACTCGGGGTGACGCAGCAGTTCGATGAGGGTCCAGGCCGCGGTGCCCGAGGTGGTGTGATGCCCGGCGAACATCATCGAGATGAACATGCCGGTCACCTCGTCGGCGGAGAAACGGGGTCCGCCGTCCTCGCCCGGGATCCACATGATCACGTCCAGCAGGTCGCGGTCGTCGTCGTCCGGCGGGGGTGCCGCCCGACGCGACTCCATGATCTGGTCCACCAGCTCCACGATCTGGACCCGGGCGGCGTCGCGGCGACGGAACGACTCGATGTCGGCGTAGGGGTCGACGAAGGCGTAGGCGTCGGTGCCCTGTTCCAGGTCGTGGTACAGGTCCGCGAAACGCCGGTCGAGCTGGTTGCGGAACTTGCGTCCGATCAGACACGCCGAGGACGTGTAGATCGTGAGCTCGGCGAAGAAGTCGAGCAGGTCGATCTCTCCGGCGTCGCCCCAGTCGGCGACCATGCCCCGCACCTGCTCGGCGATGGTCTCGGCGTGGCCCCGCATGTAGCGGTCCCGCAGCGCCTGGTTGTGGAGCATCTCCCGACGGCGCTCGGGCGGGGCGTCGAAGACCACCCCCTCGCCGAAGATCGGCGTCATGAACGGGTAGGCCGCGGCCTGGTCGAGATCCTCGTCCGAGGCGCGGAAGAAGATCTCGTTGGCCTCGGCGTCGGTGAGCAGGACCAGTTCACGGTCGGCCAGGCGGAACTCGCCCACGTCGCCGCACTCGTCGCGGACCCGCTGCATCAGCCCGATCGGGTCCCTGCGCAGCTCCTCGAGGTGGCCGGTGCCGCCATCGTCGCCGGACACCTTGGGGGGTGGCACCAATGTGGTCGGGGTGGTCGTGGACATGTCGGACCTCCGGTCAGCCGGCGTCGGGCGCCTGGGGTTGGACTTCGATCAGGTTGAGGTTCGTGCCCCGGGGGGTGGTCACCATGGCGACCACGGCGCGGGCCACATCGGCGGGACGCAGGGCGCCGGAGTGGCGGGTGAGGCCCCAACGGTCCCAGGCGGCGACGACGTGTTCGATGTCGGCCACCGACCAGTCGGTGCCCTGCTCGGTGGAGGAGGGCCCCGGTCGGATGATGCCCGTGCGTACTCCGGTGCCCTCGAGTTCCATCGCGGTGACCTCGGCGAGAGCCTCCAGGCCCCGCTTGGCGGTCACGTACGCGGCGGTGAAGGGCCGCGGGTGGCGGGCCACCTCGGAGGTGACGAACACGATGTCGCCGTGGCCACGCCGCACCATGTCGGGGACCGCGTGGTGCACCAGCCGCTGGGGCCCCAACAGGTTGACGGCGACCTCCGCGGCGAACCGGTCCGGCGGGGTGTCCACCGCGCCGCCCGGCTGCACGTCGCCCGCGTTGGACACGATCACGTCCAAGGGCCCCAACGCCTCGACCGCGCTCTTGACGAAGGCGGCGACGCTGGCCTCGTCGGTCACGTCACACCCGATTGCGACGGCCTCGCCGCCCTCGGCTCGGATGGCCTCGGCGACGGCTTCACAGCGGTCGACGCGGCGGGCTCCCAGCGCGACCGGGTGACCGGACGCGGCCAGCGCCGTCGCGGTCGCGGCGCCGATGCCCGAGGACGCGCCGGTGACGAGTGCGGGTCGGCGTTCGGGGTGGGGGGCGAAACGGGGCACGGGTCGTCGCGTTCGGGTCGTCAGCGGCGGGTGATCGCGGTGGGCAGGTGGGCGAAGCCGCGCACGTTCACCGAGTGGACCCACTCGGCGCGGTCGTGGTCGATGTCGTAGGAGGCGATCCGGGCCACGAGTTCTTCCATCGCGACGCGCAGTTCGAGCAGGGCCAGCGCGTGGCCCATGCAGAAGTGCCGCCCGAACCCGAAGCTGGCCAGATCCTGGGCCGTGCCGGTGCGGTCCAGGTCATAGACGTCGGGGCGGTCCCACACCCGCTCGTCGCGGTTGGCCGACCCGAGCAGCAACAGGATCCGTTCGCCGGCGGGAATGGTCACCCCGTGCAGGGTCACCGGCGCGGTGGTGGTTCGGGCGAGCATCTGGCTCGAGGTGTCGAAGCGCAACGTCTCGTCGATCCAGTCGGGGATGCGGCCCGGGTCGTCGAAGGGCTTGCGGCCCTGGTCGGGAAACCGGTGGCCCCAGGACCAGGCGTTGCCCAGCAGCTTGGTGGTGGTCTCGTTGCCGGCGACGACCAGCAGGAACAGGAAGCTGGTGATCTCGTCGTCGTCGAGATGGTCGCCGTCGACCTCGGCGTCGATCAGCGCGGAGGTCAGATCGTCGGTGCGTCGGGCGCGGCGTTCGGCGATCAGATCCGCGTAGTAGCCGGCCAGGTGCAACGCGGCCTCCATCCCTGCGACCGGCACGTCGCGGGTGTCCGGGTCGCGGTGCACCAGCAGGTCCGACCAGGCCCGCACCTGGGCCCGGTCGGCTTCGGGGACGCCCATCATCTCGGAGATGACGTCCATGGGGAACTTGCCGGCGAAGTCGTCGATGAAGTCGAACTGGTCCGAGGCCACGGCCCGGTCGGCCCACATCCCGGCGATGCGGCGGATCTCCGGTTCGAGCTCGGCGACCCGCCGAGGAGTGAACCCGCGGGCGACCAGGCGGCGCATCCGGCCGTGGCGGGGCGGGTCCATTCCCAGGAACGACATGGTCCGGTGGGCCTGGGGGCCCCAGGCGGCGGGGTCCAGGGAGACGCCGTTGGCCGACGAATAGGTGGTCGAGTCCTTGAGGGCGTCCAGCACGTCGGCGTGGCGGGACAGCGCCCAGAACCACACGTCGGGGTTGTGGTACACCGGCGCTTCGGCGCGCAGCCTGGCGTAGGTGGGGTACGGGTCGGTGTGGAACTCGTAGTCGTAGGGGTCGAAGACCAGCGGTTCGACGGTCGACACCTCGGTCATGACGGGCCCTCCAGGACGGTGGTGGCGACCTCGGCGAGCAGGTCGGGCAGGTCGGCGTAGTCGAGGTGGCCCATGCCGGTCTGCAACAACGCGCCGGACACGGCCAGGTCGAGGACCCGCACGGTGGCCTCGGCGGCGTCGTCGCCCAGTGCGGTGACGATGCGCTCGTGCCAGGTGGCGCCGATGCGGTCGCGCAGCACCTTGACGTCGGGGTCCACGCTGAGCAGGGCCACGGTGGTCGCCGCGGCGAGTTCGGGTTCATCCGCGACCAGCAGGGCGAGTTCGCTGAGGGTCGCGGCGACCCGTTCGGCGGGGGCGAGCGCCGGATCCGGCGTGCCCGCGGGCAGCGCCTGCACCCGTCGCCAGTACACCTCGGCCACCAGGTGGTCCTTGGATGAGAAGTAGGTATAGGCGGTGGCGGGTGCGACGCCGGCCCGGGCGGCGACGTTGCGGACGGTCGTCCCCTCATAGGCGTGTTCGCGCACTTCGTCGACCGCGGCGGTGGTGAGGCGTTCGACGGTGTCGGCCTGGCGAGCGCTCAGGCGCCGCCGCGTCGCCTCGGGCGCCCCGGCCGCATCAGCGTCCCGCTCGGTGGATGGCGTCCCATCGGCTCGATTGTCGGACACCAAACTGGACATCTGTCCAGAGGGTAGTCCATCCTCGACCCGTGTCAAGGCGTGGACCCGCACGGGATGGCGCGCTCGGAGCACACCTCCGCTCTCGATGATCTCGGCCTTCCCACATACCGGGAGCCAGACGACCGTCCCGACGAATGGCTCTGATCGTTCCCCGCTCGGAACGAAAGAAATCAGCGTTTTCTTTCGTTGGTGGGTGAGGTCGGAAAGTCGACTTGCACAAGGAGCGGCCGTGCGGCCGGACTCGACCTCGAGGTCAGGTTGCGGGCGGAATCAGGGTGCCGTCGACCAACGTCCAACCTTCCGGCAGCGCTGCCGGAGTGCCGATCAGACCACTGGAGATCAGACCGTGACCTTCGGTGTCGAGTGATGCGTCACTGAAGTCGGTGCCGTCGACGTTCGTACCGACCATCGTCGTCCCGGCAAAAAACGTCGTCGACAAGTCCAACCCGGACAGGTCCGCG